>JAFRTK010000076.1 GCA_017427165.1 Clostridia bacterium | reverse complement strand
ACCTGGACGGCGTGGGACTATCTGGGAGAAGCCGGGATCGGCAAAGCGGTCCGGGTGGACAAGGATGATCCGCTGATCGGGAAAGGGGCATGGTCCCTGATGCCGCCGGATGGTTCACCCTTCCCCTGGAGAACGGCGAATGACGCGGACTTCGACATCACCGGACGGATGACGCCGCAAGGTGCCTACCGGAGCGTGGTATGGGGAAAGACGGAAACATACCTGTATTCCCGGGAACCGGAAGAATTCGGAAAAACGGAAATGATTACGCCCTGGGGATTCCCGGTGTTGGTTTCCAGCTGGAACCATGCCGGATATGAAGGGAAACCCGTGGAGGTGATGGCTTTCTCCGGCGCGGAGGAAGTGGAGCTGTTCCTGAACGGGCAGAGCATCAGCCGGAAGCCGGTTCCCCGCGACGGAAGCATGCCGCGCAGCGTTGAATTTGAAACGGCGTATCAGCCGGGAAAACTGGAAGCCGTGAGCTATACCGGCGGGCGGGAAGTGAGCCGCGGCGTGCTGGAGACGACCGGGAAGCCTGTGCAGCTCCGCCTGACAGCAGAAAAAACGGAGCTGCGCGCAGACGGCCATGACCTGGCCTGTGTGGAAATGGAACTGGTGGATGCGGAAGGACGGGTCGTTCCAGACGCGGAGATCCGCCTGTGCGCGGAAGTGACGGGACAGGGCTGGCTGGCCGGATTCGGGACCGCGAATCCGATGACAGCGGAGGATTATACAGACGGGGAAACGGTGAGCTGGCGCGGGCGCGCGCTGGCGATAATCCGTTCCGGATATGAAAGCGGGGAGATCAGTCTGACTGTTTCGGCGGACGGGCTGGCGGGAGAGAACATCCGGCTGTACGCGGCGGACTGATCACTGCTGTGTGCGCAGAATGTCTTTTCTCTGTATCTGGAAGCTCTTCCGGAAAATAACCATTGACAATCCCTGTATTTGTGCTAAAATTCAAGCAATTTCATACAGGCTGTGACGAAGACGGAACAGCGGGAGGTCCCACAGAGAGCCGGGTATGGTGTGAACCGGCGGACTGAAGCTTCATCCCATCCCTTCCGAGCCGGAGATCCGAACGGATTATCTCAGTAGGCGTCTCCCGTAACTGCTGCGTCAATGCATAGGGCATCAGAGTGTGCCTGAAGTGGTGTGGAAACACACAATTTGAGTGGTACCGCGAGTCATCATGACCCGTCTCAAAGCGAGACGGGTCATTTTTTTCTTCCGGCCATGCCATCATGAACGCAGAGAGGACAAAGTTTTCCAAAGGAGGAAACTGATCATGCCGACCCAGACCGACCTCAATCAACTCAGCGCCATCGCTTCCCGACTCCGTGAGATGCGGGAGATCCTCGGATGGACCCCGGAGGATATGGCGGAAAAGACCGAAGTGACGCCGGAAGAATACCTGCTTTATGAAGCCGGCAAGACGGACATGCCCTTTACATTCATCTACAAGTCCGCCCAGGCGTTCAACATGGAGCTGACCGAGCTTCTGGAAGGCCAGAATGCCTTCCTGTCCACCTACACGGTGACCCGCCGCGGCAAGGGCGAGACCACCGCACGGGAGGAAGGCATCGCGATTTCCAACCTGGCGCCGAAGTTCCGGGATAAGATTGCCGAGCCCTACTGGGTGCGGTATGAATATTCCGAGAAGCAGCAGAATGAACCGATCCACCTGGTAAGCCACCGCGGCCAGGAGTTTGACCTGGTGCTGCAGGGCAGCCTGAAGGTGCAGGTCGGCGACCATACGGAAGTGCTGCACGAGGGCGACAGCATCTACTACAATTCCTCCCTGCCGCACGGCATGATCGCGGTGGACGGGAAGGACTGCGTGTTCCTGGCCATGATCCTGCCGGGTGAAGAACCGGCGCCTGTGGAGGAGGAAACCGCGGCTCCCGCCGCGGTCCGCGAAGATGAGACCAAGCTGGTTGCCTCCAAGTTTATCGACGCGGTGGAGGACGAGCGGGGCCGCCTGCAGAAGATCTCCTTCCCGAATGCGGAAACCTTCAACTTCGGCTTCGATATCGTGGACGGCATCGCCCGGAAGTATCCGGACAAGCTGGCGATGCTGTATGTGGACAAGCACCACGAGGAGCGCCGCTTTACCTTCAAGGATATCAAGGATGCTTCCAACCAGTGCGCCAACTACTTCACCTCCCTGGGCATCAAACGCGGCGACCGGGTGATGCTGGTGCTCAAGCGGCACTACCAGTTCTGGTTCTGCATGGTGGCCCTGCACAAGCTGGGCGCGATCGCCATCCCGGCGACCAACCAGCTGAAGGAACACGACTTTGAATACCGCTTCAACGCGGCCGGCGTAAAGGCACTGGTGTGCACGGCGGACGGCGATACCGCCGAGATCGCGGAGCGCGCCGCGGCGAAGTGCCCATCCGTAAAGACCCTGATCATGGTCAACGGCAGCCGCGAGGGATGGCATGACCTGAACGCGGAATACCCGCTGTTCACCCGCCGCTATCATCGTCCGGAGGATGCGTCCTGCGGCAATGATCCCGCATTGATGTTCTTCACCTCCGGCACAACCGGCAACCCGAAGATGGCGCAGCATAAGCATACCTACGCGCTGGGACACTATGTGACCGCCAAGTACTGGCATTGCTGCGAGCGGGACGGCCTGCACCTGACGATTTCCGACACGGGCTGGGGCAAGTCCCTGTGGGGCAAGCTCTACGGACAGTGGCTGTGCGAGGGCGCGGTCTTCGTTTATGACTTCGACAAGTTTGACGCGGCGGACATCCTGCCGATGTTCAAGAAATACAATATCACGACGTTCTGCGCACCACCCACCATGCTGCGGATGTTCATCAAGGTGGACCTGTCGAACTACGACCTGTCCTCCATCCACCATATGACGACTGCCGGCGAAGCGCTGAACCCCGAAGTATACCGGCAGTTTGAAAAAGCGACCGGCCTGAAGATCATGGAAGGATTCGGCCAGACCGAGACAACACTGACCATCGGTAACCTCTACGGGACCACCCCGAAGATCGGATCCATGGGCAAGGCCAACCCGCAGTATGACGTGGATATCGTGGATCCGGACGGCAACCCGGTGGCCAACGGCGAAGTCGGCGAAATCGTGATTCACACGGACAAGAATGTGCCCTGCGGCCTGTACCGCGAGTACTACCTTGACGAGGAAAAGACGAAGGAAGCCTGGCACGACGGGCTCTACCACACCGGCGATACGGCCTGGCGGGATGAGGACGGCTACTTCTGGTACGTCAGCCGGATCGACGACGTCATCAAGTCCTCCGGCTACCGCATCGGACCGTTCGAAATCGAATCGGTTATCATGGAGCTGCCCTATGTGCTGGAGTGCGGCGTTTCCGCCGAACCGGATGAGATCCGCGGCCAGATCGTGAAGGCATCCATCGTCCTGGTGAAGGGCACCGAGGGGACCGAGGAACTCAAGAAGGAAATCCAGAACTACGTGAAGGAGCATACCGCTCCCTACAAGTATCCGCGGAAGATCGTTTTCCGGGATGAGCTGCCCAAGACCATCTCCGGCAAGATCCAGCGCAACCTGCTCTGATCAGGAGATTTTGAAGCCCGGCGGAAGCCGGGCTTTTTTCCTGCCGGCGGATTGAAAAACAGGAAGAAGTCCCGTATAATCGGTTGACACAACGGCAGAGATGCCGAAACGCAGAGAAGAAAGGCAGGCGGTTTCCCATGCAGCTGACCCCGGAAATGTTCCTGATCGTCTGCCCGCTGCTGTTCCTCGCGGGGCTGGTGGATTCCATCGGCGGCGGAGGAGGGCTGATTTCCCTGCCGGCCTACCTGTTTGCGGGACTGCCGGCCCACATGGCGATTGCGACCAACAAGCTGTCCTCCGCCTGCGGGACCACCCTGGCAACCGCGCGTTTTATCCGGAAGGGACTGGTAAATTTCCGCCTGGCGGTGCCGTCGGTGATTATGGCCGCGGCCGGATCCTCACTGGGCGCAAGGCTGTCCCTGCTGGTGGATGAAGCGGTGCTGAAGTATATCCTGCTGGGCGTCCTCCCAATCGCCGCGTTTTTCGTGTTGAACCGCCACCTGTTCCGGGACGGCGGGCAGCCGGCCGCGGCGGATCGGAAAACGCTGGCTGTCTGCTGCATTTCCGCGTTTGTGATCGGCATGTATGACGGTTTTTACGGACCGGGCACCGGGACGTTCCTGATCATCGCATTTACGGTATTCACCCGGATGGCGGTCGGATCCGCCAACGCCCAGGCTAAGGTGATCAACCTGACCTCCAATATCACCTCCCTGGCGGTTTTCCTGCTGAACGGGCAGGTGCTGATTCCGCTGGGACTGGCCGGCGCGGCATGGAATATGGCCGGCGCCTGGGTGGGCTCCGGGCTGGCAATGTCCAAAGGCGTGAAGATTGTCCGGCCGGTGATCCTGCTGGTGCTGGCCCTGCTGCTGGCAAAAATCATCTTTGGTTTCTGACAGCCTGGTGCCCGGATTGTTCCCGTTGCGGAAACCGGGACCGGCGTGATATAGTAATTCTACAGAAAAGACAGAATACGGGGAGGCTTCCGGATGGACAAGGCAAAGGTATACTTTACGGATTTCCGGACCACACAGGACGTGAGCCTGACGGTGAAACTGCAGAAGCTGTGCCGGAGGGCCGGGATCGGGAATATTCCCTTTGAGGAGAAGTTTACCGCGATCAAAATGCACTTCGGCGAGCTGGGCAACCTGGCATACCTGCGGCCGAACTACGCGAAGGCAGTGGCAGACCTGGTGAAGGAAATGGGCGGGAAACCGTTCCTGACGGACTGCAACACCCTGTATCCCGGAAGCCGGAAAAACGCGCTGGACCACCTGTACAACGCCGAGGTAAACGGGTTCAACAGCATGACGACCGGCTGCTATGTGATTATCGCGGACGGGCTGAAGGGAACGGATGATATCGCGGTGCCGGTTCCGAACGGGGAATACTGCAAAGAGGCGTATATCGGCCGGGCCCTGTATGACGCGGACGTGCTGATTTCACTGTCCCATTTCAAGGGACATGAGGTGGCCGGATTCGGCGGCACGATCAAGAATATCGGCATGGGCGGCGGAAGCCGCGCCGGCAAGATGCAGCAGCACAACGACGGGAAGCCGATGGTGGATCCCGACCTGTGCCGGAACTGCAAAAAATGCGCGAGGGAATGCGGATCCGACGCGATCCACTATGAGACGGGCAAGGCGGATATCAATCCGGATGAGTGCAAGGGCTGCGGACGCTGCATCGGGGCATGCGCATTCGACGCGATCCATACGGCGTTTGATTCCGCATCAGACATGCTGGGAAGGAAGATGGCGGAATACACCGCCGCGATCTGCGCCGGAAAGCCATGCTTCCATATCTCCCTGATTATGGACGTTTCCCCGAACTGCGACTGCCACAGCGAGAATGACGCCCCGATCCTGCCGGATATCGGGATGCTGGCTTCCTTTGATCCCGTGGCGCTGGACCAGGCCTGCGTGGACCTGTGCATGGCGGCAGAGCCGATCCGGAACAGCCAGCTGGGCGACCACCTGGCCCAGGAACACTGGCACCATCACCATGACCCCTTCCTGGACAACCATCCGAATACCAGCTGGAAGGAAACGCTGGCGCATGCGGAAAAGATCGGACTGGGCACCCGGGAATATGAGCTGATCCGGATGAAGTAAAACGACCGCCGGTAAGGCATAGGAGAACCGAAGAGAAACAAAAAGAAGCCCGCTGTGGGTTCCCGGGGGAACCTGCAGCGGGCTGTTTATCTGTTACGCTTCAGGGGTTTCGTCCGCATCCGCGGCCGGGGCAGGCTTATCTTCATCCGCGGCTTCCTTCGCCGCTTTGCCGATCAGTCCGCCGGTGGTGACGTCCCGGATGGCTTTGGGGATATCCAGGCCCACCGCTTCCTTCACGGCTTCGAAGGTCTGCAGCATGGTACCGGCCGTATCGCGGGCCATGGAGGTCGCGCCGCCTTCGCCGAAGAGGATGATCTTATCGGTTTTGCTCAGGGGCTCGGCCACCGCGCGGGCGATGTCAGGCAGCTTGTCGGTCACCATTTCCATCATGGCGGCCTGTCCGTAGAGGGCCATGGCCTCGGCCTTCAGCCGCATGGCTTCCGCTTCGGCTTCACCCTTCATGCGGATGGCTTCAGCTTCCTTCTGGGCAGCGTAGAGGGCGGCGTCCGCTTCCGCCTGCCGGCGGAACCGCTCCGCCTCGGCGGCGGCGATCGCACTGTCCTTATCCGCCTGCGCCTTTTCACGGATTTCGACATTCAGCTTTTCACGCTGGATTTCGACTTCCTGGCGCCGGAGTTCGGTTTCCTTTTCCAGGCGGGTCAGCTCGGCAGCGGCGTGCTCCGTTTCGAAGGTCTTCTGGATACGCTGCTGTTCAATCCGGTAGGCCATTTCCGCCTTGGCGCGGGCTTCTTCGGTTTCCTGCTTGAAGGCGGCCTTCTGGACTTCCAGGTCGCGGTTCTGGCGGGCGATTTCCGCTTCCGCCTGCATCTCGGCAAACTTGGATTCCTTTTCGGCGGCGGCTTCAGCCACACGCTTGTCCTGTTCCTTCTCCGCCACGTTGCGGGCCGCCATCGTGTCGATGACGTTGCCGTCCTTGTCGGAGAAGTTCTGGATGGTCAGGTTGATGATCTCCAGGCCCATGTTGCTCATGTCGCTCATGGCGGCCTTGATGGATTCCTGGGCGAACTTGTCACGGTTCTGCACCAGTTCCGCGATGGTCATCTGGCCGATGATTTCACGCATGTTGCCTTCCAGCACGTCCTTGGCCAGGGATTTGATCTGCTCGGGATTGTAGTGGAGCAGCTGCTCGGCGGCCGTCGCGATGGACAGGTCATCCGAACCGATCTTGATGTTGGCCACCGCGTCCACCAGCACGGAGATGTATTCCTTGGTGGGAACCGGCTGCGCCGTTTTGATATCCACCTGGTTCAGGCACATATCCAGCTGGTCGATCCGTTCGATGGCCGGGATGTAGAAGGTCGCACCGCCGCGGACGATCCGGTAGCCGAATTTCTTGGAAGATACGGTTCCGTCAGGATTGCGGACCTTGTAGTTCCGGCGGATCAGGCCGGAGATGATCAGTGCGGTATCCGGCGGGGCGATCTTGTAACGGGGGATAAACTTGACGAGGATGATGAGGCCGACGATGGCGATCAGGATCCAGTACCACCCGGTCACGAGGAAATTGAGGAAATCGTTCATTGGGGTACTCCTTTCAGATTTAGTTGATCGGTTCATACGGAACCGGGGGAAATGTGTTCCGGTCATCCCTGACCTTGAATCAAGGATAGCATTGCCACAGCGGGGAATAAAGAATAACCGGGGCGGATTATTTGCATTTAATTTTCCTGCCGGCGCAATATACAGCGCGGATTCCCGCAAAACAACGAATGGAATCTTCGGTATCGACCGGGAAATCAGACCAGGTCGGCAAGCTTTGCGTCCGCGGCGCGGAGCAGGTCGGACGGGGAGAGCTCAATCTGGAATCCGACCTTGCCGGCACTGACACACATGGCCGGGAGATCCCCGGCGGACTGGTGGATAAACGTCGGGAAATGCTTTTTCATCCCGATGGGGGAGCAGCCGCCGTGAATATACCCGGTGAGGGGAAGAAGCTCCTTCTGGGGGATCATGCTGACGGACTTTTCCCCGGCGGCCGCGGCAGCCTTTTTCAGGTCCAGCTCCGATTCCACCGGAATGACAAACACATAGTAGCGCGCGGGCTTTCCGACGGTAACCAGCGTTTTGAACACGTGGGACGGCTCCTGGCCGAGGAGAACGGCAATCTGCAGGCCGGTCATTGTGGCATCCGGCTCGTAGGAATGGCTCTGATACGCAATCTTTTTCTGCTCCAGCACCCGCATGACGTTGGTTTTCTCTTCCTTTTTCATTGCCCGGTCCTCCGTTTTTTCTATGTGTCAGTATATACGCCGGAGTGACAATAATCAAGTTTTTATGCTGTCCGCGGGAGGGAGTGAAAAAGAAAAATAACCGGGTTTAATTTGCCCCGGTAATCCTGTATATTTCCGGAAAACCATGATATCCTTTAACCACGGTGAGGGGATCACCGCAGGAAGCAAAACATAGCAGCCGCAATAACAGAAACGGCGACAGGCTATGCAGATACCCGGCAGCGAAACCGCTGCCGGGGGTTTTGTTATTTGCCTGGATCCGGGACGACTTTCCGGAGGAAGTCGGTGACGATGATCCGGTACATCTCCGGATCCGTGAATACGGCATCGGCATGGCCGGCATTGGGAATCATATGGACTTCGCTGTACCCTGCGGTGGCTTTGCTCATCTTCCGGCTGTGCTCCGGGGAGACCAGTTCATCACAGGAGCCGTGCATGAACAGCAGGGGCACCTGGTTGTCCGCGAGCGCCTCAATGGGACGCATCTGCCGGAAAGAGTATCCGTATATCACTTTTGCGCATGCAGATGCCACCTTAACCATAAAAACAGGCAGATGATAGCTACGGATTGCCACTTCGAACACGGGAACCATGTCATAGAAACCGCAGTCCACCACCGCGAAGTCAACCGGCGGCTTTTTTTCCAGCACGGCGACCGTGGTACCCGCGCCGAGGGATTCCCCGTGCAAGCCGAGGACCTTCATATCCGGATAGCGCCGGCGGCTGTCCAGGATCATGGCGTACAGATCCTCCCGCTCCAGGATGGTGAAGGTGGTGATGGTTTTGCTGTTCATTCCGTGGCCGCGGAGGTCATAGATGATGACATTGAACCCGTTGTCCAGGTAGATCCGGGCATATTTCAGCGAACCGTAATGATTGTCCGTGAAGCCGTGGGTGATGAGGACATACCGGTCTGTGGGGACGGGATTCGGCAGGAACTGGGCATGCAGGATATAGCCGTCGCCGCAGGTGACGGTATAATCCGTTTTTTCCATGCTGTCGTACCAGGACAGGTCGTAATGATGCTCCTGCCAGGCCCGGGAATCCTCCAGGGAATGGTGGTGCATGTTTTTCATCGCATAAATGACCAGATAAACGCTGATTCCGATCATGAAAACCAGCAGAATCAGCAGCGCGATTCCCACATAGAGCATTATTCATCTCCTCCTGCCTGTGACTATTGTACGACATGAAGGTCCGGAAGTCCATTGTTTTCAGCCGCAGAGACAGAAAAAAGACTCCCGCCGCATGGGCGGCAGGAGTCTATCCGCATAGAAAGATTACCGGATTTCCTCACAGCGGAGTACGAATCCGCCTTTATCCAGTTCCACCTCATAGTCCGGATCCCCGTCTTTGAGGGCAGTGAAGCGGGCAGTGAGGCCGTCCACATGGGCTTCGTAGAGCTCCGGATTGTCCACTTCGATCTCGGGAATGTCCAGCTCCAGGTCTCCGTACTTGTAAGTGATGGCATATTTGGCCAGCGGGATGACGCCTTCCTCATCCAGGAGAACCTTCCGCCAGTTCTTCTCGAGGGAATACAGGACATAATCGGGGGTGTATTCAGTCCTGTACAGATCGACGTTCAGGATTTCACCGGTTTCCGCATCCACCTCGAAGACCGGGTTTGCTGCGGAATCGTCGATGACCCGGATCTTCCACACGGGATGGGGGATCGCGTCGATCAGGATGCAGGTATTGACATCCGCCCACCGGCAGTTGACCTGACCCAGGGCGATTTCCTGCGCCCGGCGGTGGTCAATGCGTACGGAGTCCTCGGCAGGGTACTGCCCCATTTTCTGGAGCTTTGCCGCAATGGTTGTGGGCTCAAGCGGGTCCATGGCCAGTTTCAGCTGGACCCAGACATCCTGATCCCAGGATTCCCATTCACCGTCTTCCACACTGTAGAAGCCGTATATATTCCAGAAGCGGCTGTACAGATTATCCGGGTTGATCCCTTCTGAATCCACGGTGATATCGCTGACTTTTCCGTCTCGGGATACCCTGGCGGAGGCATTGCCATGCTGCAGGCTGCGGGTAGTGAACCAGACCATGCGCTGATCCCTGCCGAAGACCTTCACTTCATATTCGTTTTCATTCAGCAGGTCCAGCCCGGGATGCTCCGCCAGGATGGCCTCCGCGGCCAGGCGGGCATAATCGGCTTCTTTCAGCAGGCCTTCCCGGAGGCTGGTGTAAGCCGCTTCCGCGATATACGGCATATTTTCACTGTCGTCATTCGTCATTTCCCGGATGCTTTCCACCTGACCGGTGACGCTGTCCACGGAAGCCACCCGGATTTCATCGGGCGTACCCATCCGGATATATACAGTCAGCCCGACGAGCCAGGTACGTTTTCCTTCATACTCCGTCAGAATGGCGGAGCTGCATGCGGCCCGGGGATTTCCCAGCGCGGCCTTGGCCGCCGCGATCGCTTCCTCCCGGGAAATATCATTTTCCGCAGGCTCCGGATATCCGGTTACGGCGTATCCCATGGTATCGGGATACGAGATGCTGTCCGGATCCATCTTTGCGTCCGCCAGCATGTCATGCAGCCGGCGCAGCGCATCAGCCGGTATTTCGCGGTATATCGGATCATGAATCCGCGTGAAGGCCGAGAGCAGGTCATCTGCGTTGTATGGTTTCGTCCATTCGGGAACAGAGCCTTCCACTTCCAGGGTTTCGTCCGGATCCGCGTCTTCAAAGGAGACGGAATAGGTGCCGAGCATGATATCCTTCGGGAACAGGTTGAAATACCAGTATGCCGGGCTGTCTTCGCTGCCGCGCCAGAACCCGCGGTCCAGGATATAGGAATCCCGGTCCGCCGGATCCAGGGCATCCCCGAATTCAGCCTTCAGCGCGGCGAACGCGTATGCTTCCGCCTGCTCATAGGTCATGTTGCCCTCGCCGGGCAGGTTGGGCGTATATTCCTCATTGAAGCCGATATCCGCCAGCAGCTTTTCGAACCAGTCCTGCTGCTCCAGCGTCCAGGTACCGTAATTGCCCCCGAAAGCCTGACGGCAGATTTCCATGATGGTTTCTTCCTCATTGTATCCCTGACCGCTCTTCAGGACCTGCATCAGGGTGTTGTTTTCCTCCAGGGTAAAGCCGTTTTCATCGAGCGTCTGAATCAGATGCGCCAGCTGTTCCGGCGAATAATCCTGATTCGCGACGACGCCCGTGTCGTTTTCCAGGGCCATGGGGACGGCCACCTGTTCCACAATTTCCTGCTGGCTCAGCAGCACCGCGGCAACGGCGACGGCCGAAACCAGCACCAGCACCAGCGCGAGCACCAGGCCGGTTTTCATTTTATGTTTCATGACTTTTCCTCCAATCGCGTTCTCATACAGCTGATCGCGCTCCCGGGAGGTGGTATGGATATGGGCCAGCTCTTCGTTCAGTGCCTGCTGGACCCGCTGCTTCATGATTTCATTACTCATGCGATTCACCCCTTTCCAGCGCGCTTTTCAGGAGGGCTTCCGCTTTCCGGAGCCGGCGGTGGACGGCAGCTACGGAAAACCCCAGCACCGACCCGGTTTCCTGGATCGTAAGCCCCTGGTAATAGTAAAGCAGGATGATCTGCTTGTATTTGTCCGGAAGATCCATGACGATCATGGAGACGGAGTTGTCAGCCGGTTCGGCGGCCACAAAGCGCGGAGGCAGGTCCTCCAGGGCGTTCTGCCGGTCCACATGCCGGAACCAGGCGGTCCGCCGGTAATCCTTGCAGGTATTCACCGCGATCCGGAGCAGCCATGCCTTTTCATTGGCAACGGGTTTCCGGGACGGATCGTCCATGTACTTCCAGGCCTTGATCCACGTCTCCTGCAGGGCGTCTTCCGCCATCTGCATATCGGATAGGTACAGGTAACAGGTTCTCAGAATGGGATCTGAGTATTGCTCTATCCATTCGCTGAGCTTCTGTTCACGGGTCATGCCGGGTACCACGGCATGCTCCATAGCGATCACCTCCGCTTCACTCCGGCGGTCCGCCCGGACCGGGCAGCCGCCAGCATGTTTTCACCTATTAAGACGAGTGTGTGCGCGCTTTTTTTCACTTTGGCAGAAAAAAATCACCGGCGGGACAAAAAGCCGCCGGTGACGGAAAAGAACAGCCGGTCATACAGGCAGTCCGGTTAATTCCCGGCCAGGTGTTTGACAAAGCAGGCAATACGGTTGGCTTCGGTAAAGCCGGTGCCGAGATGGAACAGGCGGCTTTCGCTGTTGGTCAGCTCACAGTCGCTGGCAAACTCCGTGCAGCCCATGGACTCGGCCCACAGCTCACAGCTGTGCAGCAGCCGCGCAGCGACTCCCTGACGGCGGTATTCTTCCGCCACATATACGCCTTCCATGTATCCGACGGGGCTGGAATCCGCACCTTCCACATAGTCGTGCCGGAGCTGGCACTGGGCAAAGGCGACGGGTTCCCCCTCCGCAAGGGCCAGGAAGACGGCGCATTCATCGTTCGCCAGGAGGTCCTGCATATCCCCGGTCAGATCATCCGTATCATGATCCGGCCAGAGCCGGGCTGCCAGCTCCGCGACGGTACGGGCATCCTCCGGAGATGCTTTCCGGATGAATACCTTGACCCGGCAGGCGGGGGCAGAGCCGGAGACCGGCTTCTCCACAGGCTTGGACAGGTACAGGAGCAGATCATCATCACAGGTATACTGGGTGTCATACGGGGTGCAGGGCTTGCTGCCGTACCAGACACCGGAACCGTCCGGCACATAGCCCCGTTTGACATACATCCGCTGGGCGCTGCCGTAGCCGTTGTGCAGGCCGACGCCGAGGCATACGGTATCCGAGAACTCCGCAGCCACCCGCTCCGCCACATCCATCAGCTTTGAGCCGATGCCATGGCGCTGGTATTTCTGCAGTACGCCGAAGTTGTTGATCTCCGGATATCCGGAGGAGACGAAGGGACCTTCCTTTGCCGACCGGTAAACATTGACGTACCCGGCGACCTCTCCCCGGTATTCCGCGGTCAGCGAGACGCACTTTCCCTCCTCATGGTCCCGGAACTCCTTCAGGAACCATTCCGGACTGGAATGCCAGCCCTGGCGGATCTGCTCATCCGCAATGGTCTGCGCATCCTGCTCTTCCCGGGTCCGGATGGTAATCTCATCGTCCTGGTAGTAAATCACGGTTTTTCCCTCACATTTCTTTTCTTTTCAGGATCCAGATCAGGTTGCTGCGGTAACGGGAGGCAGAGGACGGATCATCCAGGTCTTCCTTATCCCCGTTGTACCCGCGGTATATATCCACCACCTCAAAGCCGCACAGCTTTGCCAGAAGGAACATCTCCCACCGGTTTGTCTGCCGCATCAGCAGGGGACGGATCCGCTCCCCGATGACTTCTCCCTTGCCGTCGAACTCCTCGAACTTCCAGTTGCCGTACATCTGCTGCGTATACGGGTTGTACGTGACGGCGTTCCAGATCTTCTCCCGGTTTCCGCGGCTGTTGACGTACTCCAGGCGGAAGGAATAATCCTCCGGGGAGGTTTTCATCTGCTGCGCCTGCATCGGCGGCCAGGGGTCAAATGTGTTGAGCGTCAGGATTCCGCCGGGCAGCAGCTGCTCCCGCAGGTTCCGGAGGGCGGCCTCCTGCAGCGCCTGGGTCGGCAGGTGCATGAATCCGCTGCGGGCGATGATTGCGAGGGAGTACTTCCGGCCGGAAGAGAAGACGGTCATGTCTGCCGGGATGATGTTCAGCTGCAGGCCCATGGCATCCGCCTTGGCCGCGGCGACTTTGCACATCTCCTCTGACAGGTCCGTGCCGTCGATGTCAATCCCGCGCTCCGCCAGGTACAGGAGCACCGCGCCTGTGCCGCAGGCCACGTCCACCACACCGCCTGAGCCGTACTTCCGGGCCAGATCCAGGTAGAATTCCTGAAAGTTTTCGTGATGATCTTCATGGGCGTACATCACTTCGAGGTACCGGTCATAATTTTCAGCCACATCCTGGTAATCGTGCAGATCCATGGTAATCCCTCCCCTTCATTCTGTAAAGTATGAATGATATGTATGTACATGAAAAAATCACTTATCCGGTGCGGATAAGTGATTCCATGACTGAAGATAATACGGAATCTACTCTTCCCCTGCACTCGGACGGCCGGACGCGTGAACATAACCGGTCACAGTATCAGTGACGGTCAGCGTAGTCTTCGCAGTCATCCGGTACGCCTTCATGGGAAGAGCTCCTTCCTGAAAATATTGGTGTGAGTATAAACAATTTCCATGCCGGTGTCAAGCATATTTCTTCATCCGGGAACCGCAGTATGCATTTTTTGCGGTTAACAGGAAAACCGGCTGTAATCCTGACAGAAATATGATAAAATAAAGTGTTATGATTTTTCGAAGACACGGGGGAAGCGCATGGAGAAGAAAGCGATTATCCGGGACCTGACCAGGGGGAGCGTGCCGCGCACGCTGTTCTCCTTCTCGCTGCCGCTGTTCCTGTCCGGGCTCCTGCAGATGGTCTACAACATGGTGGACATGATCGTCGTCGGCAATTTTGTCGGCACGAACGGCCTGTCCGCCGTCTCCGTGGGCGGCGAGGTGCTGATGCTGATCACCTTTGTCGCCATGGGCTTTTCCAACGCGGGACAGATCCTGATTTCCCGGTACGTGGGCGCCCGGCGGTATGACCAGGTGGGCGACATGGTCGGCACACTGTTCACCCTGCTGGAAAGCCTGGCTGTGATTATCATGGTCATCTTCCTGCTTTCCTATCAGGAGGTCCTCCGGTGGCTGAATACCCCGGATGATATCTGGGAATATACCCGGCAGTACTGCATTACCTGCATCTGGGGCGTGGTGTTCATCTACGGCTATAATCTGGTGAGCGCGATCCTGCGCGGAATGGGGGATTCCAAGCATCCGTTCATGTTTATCGCCATCGCTTCCGTGCTGAATGTGATCCTGGATATCCTGTTTGTCGGACCGATGCAGATGGGCCCGCAGGGCGCCGCGCTGGCAACGGTGATCGGGCAGGCGGTGAGCTTCCTGTTCGCGCTGCGGCTGCTGTACAAAAACCGGGAACAGATCCATTTTGATTTCCATCCGAAGCATTTCCGGATTTACAAAAGCGTACGCGGCCAGCTGATGAGCCTGGGCATCCCCATGGTGGTGCAGAGCGCCGCGATCACATTCTCCATGCTGTTTGTGAACAGCTATGTGAATACATACGGCGCGGTGGCCATCGCGGTGACCGGTGTGGCGCGGAAGCTGGAAAACATGATCGGCGTGGTGAGCCAGGCAATCTCCTCGTCCGGCGGCGCGATGGTTTCCCAGGCGCTGGGCGCCGGGAAGACCGAACGGGTGCCGAAGGTGGTCGGCCACGCGATGTGGATTGTGGCGATTCCGGCAGGCATCTTTGCGGTGATCACACTGTTCCGGCCGGAATGGCTGTTCGGCCTGTTCTCCCAGGATCCCGAGGTGCTGACGATGGCCATCACCTATATCCCGATTGCCATGATCCAGTACCTGGGCTGCGTGCTGCGGCCGCCGAACTTTGCGCTGATCAACGGCTCCGGCAACTCAAAGCTGAACCTGGCGGTAGCCCTGCTGGACGGCATTTTCTGCCGGATCGGCCTGAGCCTGCTGCTGGGAGTCGTTTTCTCCTGGGGGATCCGGGGCTTCTGGTACGGCAACGCGCTGTCCGGCCTGGTGCCCTTCCTGATCGGTACGGTCTACCTGGTTTCCGGCCGGTGGAAGAAGATGGGGAACAAGCGGAGAGAGGAAGAACCGGAAGAGCCATAAAGCAGGACCCAAAAAACGCGGATTCCATCCGGCTTTCATGATGAAAGCCGGATGTTTTCATATCTGAAAAAAGATATATCTTTCCGGCAAAGCTTCTGGTATACTGATTCCAGACGCAGAAAATTCCACATATCCGACAAAGGAAGAGGTGCCGCCTGTGAGCTCCAGCCAGTACACAGCATTCATCAGTTACCGCCACCAGACGCCGGACCAGGAAATCGCGAAAAAACTGCACCAGATGATTGAGACGTATACCGTACCGGCCGCATTGCGGCAGGACGGGGCACGCCATCCCGGTAAGGTTTTCCGGGACCAGGAGGAGCTGCCGCTGTCGGCAGACCTGGGACGGGACATTGAAGCCGCGCTGGACAACAGCGACTGGCTGATCTGTATCTGCTCCCCGCGCTACCTGCAGAGCAAATGGTGCCTGCGGGAGCTGGAATACTTTATTGAGCACAAGGGCCGGGACCGGGTACTGGCAGTACTGGTGGAAGGAGAGCCGGAGGACAGTTTCCCGGAGCTGCTGCGCTTTGAAACGGATGAGAACGGAAACCGGAAAGAACGGGAACCGCTGGCAGCCAACGTCCGGGGAGAAAGCCTTGCGGACAACCTGAAGAAGCTGAAGAAAGAGAAATACCGGATCCTGGCACCGATTGTCGGGACCTCCTTTGACGGGCTGTACCAGCGGGCCCGCCGGCGGACCATGCGGAATATCATGGCAGCCGCACTGGCAACCGTTGCGGTACTGGGAGGGTTCCTGGCATACGCGCTGGTGCAGAACGGAAAGATCACGGCGCAGAACGAGCAGATTACCGCACAGAATGAACGGATCAGTGCCCAGAATGATGAGCTGACCGAGAAGAACGAGCAGATCGAGAAGGCCAACCAGGAACTGACGGAGAAGAACGAGCAGATTGAAAAGGCCAATGAAGACCTGTCCAAAGCCAACGATGAGATTACAGTCAAGAACAAAGAAATCAGCGACAAGAATGATGAGCTGACCGAGAAGAACGAGCAGATTGAGAAGGCCAACCAGGAACTGACGGAGAAGAATGAGCAGATTGAAAAGGCCAATGAAGACCTGTCCAAGGCCAACGATGAGATTACGGCCAAGAACAAAGAGATCAGCGAAAAGAATGACGAGCTGACCGAGAAGAACGAGCAGATCGAGAAGGCCAACCAGGAGCTGACCGAGAAAAACGAGCAGATTGAGAAAGCCAACCAGGACCTGACAGAGGCGAATGAACAGATTACCGCACAGAATAAGGAAATCAGCGAAAAGAATGTCCGGATTGAGGAAGAACGCGCCACGGCAGCCCGGAATGAGTGCGACCTGCTGACAGAAAAATCTGTATACTATTCTTCCATCAACCGGAAAAATGAGGCGACAAAGCTGGCGCTCAGCGCGCTGGATGTTTCCGAAACAGTTGACGGATACGGGAAGAGCGAAGGGATGGAAGCCCTGGCGGTTTCCTGCTTCATGGGTGATTTCGCTGTGGACGCGGAGCTGGAATTCCCCGGATTTGTCAATTACGATCCTTCCTGCATCCTTTCCCCGGACGGGAAAAAGATTGCTGTGGTTGACTCCCGGTCCGGCCTGTCCCTGTGTGACGCGGTGACCGGAGACAGGCTGTGGGTTTCCACCCCTTTCAGCCATGAAATCAGCTCGGTTCACTGGAACGCGGACAGCACGAAGCTGGTGGTGACGGTGATGTGGGGGCATATGGTATGCATTATTGACGCCGCGACCGGGGAACACCTGCAGGAACTGCATAAAGTTTTTGAATGGCCATGCAACGCGATTTTTGATGGCGACAACGTCCTGGTTGCTTTTTCAAAGGGAATTGTCGTGTTCCAGCCGGATTCCGAAGATGGAGTATTCCCGTGGCCGATCCAGATCCAGGACAACCAGCACATCACCTCCCGTTCTTTCCTGAATGACCGGTATATT
>JAFRTK010000075.1 GCA_017427165.1 Clostridia bacterium | reverse complement strand
CTTTCCGCCCACGATGGCCGGCATGTCCTTCATGTCGTCGGGCACGGTCCAGTCCAGGGTGATGTTGGTGAAGGGAGCCTGTGTGCCCCAACGGGACGGCGTGTTCACACCGTAGATGAAGGACTGGATGCACTGCTTGACTTCCTTCTGGCTCAGGTTGTCCACCCGGACAAAGGGGGCCAGATAGGTATCGAAGCTGGAGAACGCCTGGGCGCCGGCCCATTCGTTCTGCATGATGCCCAGGAAGTTGACCATCTGGTTGCACAGGGTGGAAAGATGGCTGGCCGGAGCGCTGGTGATCTTTCCGGGCACGCCGCCCAGGCCCTCCTGGATCAGCTGCTTCAGGCTCCAGCCCGCGCAGTAGCCGGTGAGCATGCTCAGGTCATGAATATGGATCGCGGCGGAACGGTGCGCCTCGGCGATCTCAGCGTCATAGATCTCGCTGAGCCAGTAATTGGCCGTGATCGCGCCGGAATTGGACAGGATCAAACCGCCCACGGAGTAGGTGACCGTGGAGTTTTCCTTGACCCGCCAGTCATTGATATGCAGATAATTGTCAACCAGATCTTTATAGTTCAGAAGCGCGGAATTGACATTGCGGACTTTTTCCCGCTGTTTGCGGTACAGAATGTAAGCCTTGGCCACGTCGGCGTAGCCGGCCTCGGACAGCACCTTTTCCACACAGTCCTGGATGCTCTCCACGGCGATCTTGCCGTCCTGAATCAGCGGCTCATACTCCGCGGTAACCCGCAGGGCCAGCATGTCGATGACGCTGGGATGGTACTGCTTGCCCAGGGCGTCAAACGCCTTGGTGATCGCTTTTGAGATTTTGCTGATCTCGAACTCTGTGACTTTTCCGTCTCTTTTGACAACCTGATACATTGTTTCCGCGCTCCTATATAATATGAAAATTCTCATTCCGCCAGGGCAGTCATCGCCCTGCCGGCGTGCGCGCCTATTGTATCAGCGTTTATCATGAATGTCAATATGTTGTACGCGAAAAATGCGATCAATCACAATATCTTGTGTTTTATCAGTCGACGCCACGGAGCCCCGCCTCCCGGACAAAAGGCTCTGCGATCTTTACCCAGGCGCGCAGATCCCCGTCGGAAGGGGCGTGCAGCCCCGCGAAGGGCACGGAATCCCGGTCGGTGAATTTCTGCAGATAATACCTTTCCGCGCCGCGGATCCATTCGCCGATTCCGCGGATGCTTTCCCCATCGTGGAACTCGGCCACCACGGTCGTCCGGAACTCATAGGGCACCTTTCCGGTCAGCAGCAGGCGCACGCTTTCCCGCACCGGCGCCAGGTCAAAGTCCGGCACGCCCACCGTTTCCGCGTAGCGTTCCGGCGCGTTCTTGACGTCCATGGCCACATACTGCACCAGACCTTTGCCGGTCAGCCGGGCCAACCGGTCCGGATGCGTGCCGTTGGTATCCAGCTTGATGGGATATCCGAGTGCCTGAATCCGCTCAAACAGCCCGTCCAGGTCATCCCGCAGCAGCGGCTCCCCGCCGGTGAAGGCCACGCCGTCCAGCAATCCCTTCCGCTTCTCCAGGAAGGACAGCAGCGCATCCTCCTCCATGACCGGCGGTGCTGAACCGTCGATCAGCTCCGCATTATGACAAAAGGGGCAGCGCATATCGCAGCCGCCCAGGAAAACAGTACAGGCAACCCTGCCCGGGAAATCCAGCAGGGTCATTTTCTGCAGTCCGTGTATTTTCATATCCGCTCCGTGTTTCTTTGATTCATTTCCCCGAAGGGAGCTAAGGGGCAATCAGAAAGCCCCGGGCCCCTCCGTAAAAAAGGTATATCGCCCAAAGGGGGTTCGGAGGTGATCGGAAAGCCCCGGACCTCCTCCGTAAAAAAAGCATATTGACCGAAGGGGGTTCGGGGGGCGATCGGAAAGCCCCCCGTTACAGTAATCTCTTTCTCAGTTCCTCGGG
Organism: Clostridia bacterium; assembly: GCA_017427165.1. Taxonomy (GTDB): domain Bacteria; phylum Bacillota; class Clostridia; order Christensenellales; family Aristaeellaceae; genus Aristaeella. The sequence continues at coordinate 5,325 of JAFRTK010000075.1, read as the reverse complement.
GCTCAGGGGAGACAGGTCCGCAGGCGCGATGTCAAACAGCGTTTTGCAGCCGTAATTGCCCCGCGCGTACATGCGGCATACCGCCCGTGCGCAGGCCAGCAGCACGGAAGCCGTGAATTCCGGGTTGGAATCCAGCTTCAGGGAAAACTCCATCACATGCCTGTGCTTTCCGTCCGTCCCTGTCGCGCCGCCGCGGATCACCTGGCCGCCGTGGGGCAGCTCGCTGTGGTCCCGTTTCATCTCCTCCGCAGTAATAAAGTTCACCGTGGTGTCGTAGTCCGCGAAATAGTTGGGCATTTCCTTGATCCGGCGTTCAATCTCCGCCTTGTCCGCGCCTTCCTCCGCCACAACCCAGCATTCCCGGGTATGCTTCTGACGGGTGGTCAGCTCCGGATTCTCTCCCTTCCGCACACGCTCCAGCGCTTCCGGAACGGGAATGGTGTACTGCCGAGCGTCCGCCACTCCGGGAATCCGGCGGATGGCGTCGCTGTGGCCCTGGCTGACGCCCCGGCCCCAGAAGGTGTAATCCTTCCCGTCCGGCAGCACCGCATTCATGTACAGTCTGGCCAGGGAGAAGAGCCCGGGATCCCACCCGCCGCTGATCAGGGCGGTATGCCCGGTCAGCATGGCGGCCTTTTCGACGTTTTCAAAGTGCTCCGGAATCCGCGCGTGGGTATCGAAGGAATCGATCACATTGAAAGACCGCGCCAGCGCCGGGGTCATCTCCGGCAGGTCGGACGCGCTGCCGCCGCAGATAATCAGCACGTCAATCTCCGCCGCGAAATCCTCAACCCGCGCCGCCGGATATACCGGAATCCCGGTCAGGGTTTTTACCGTTGCCGGATCCCTGCGGGTGAAAACGCCCACCAGTTCGATATCCGGATTCTGACGGACGCCCAGCTCCACTCCGCGCCCCAGATTGCCGTATCCGTAAATGCCGATCTTCATGCTGCCGCCTCCTTTTTATGCTTCCGCTCCGGAGCCTTCCCGAAGCAGATCCTTCATATCATACAGACCGGGTTCCTTCCCGATCAGGAAAGCGGCGGCCTTCAGGCTTCCTTCCGCGAACACGCCCCGGCTGAACGCCTGGTGCTTCAGGGAAATGCATTCGTTCTGCGTACTGATCAGCACCTCATGCACCCCGACGATATTGCCCATCCGGATCGCGTGAATCCCAACGTCCTCCGGCTTCCGTTTTCCCTGGCCGGAGCGTCCTGTCACCGCCACGGCATCCGGACGGACCTCCTGCACGGCCCGGAACAGAGCCAGCGCGGTGCCGCTCGGCGCGTCGATTTTCCGGTTGTGATGCTGCTCCACGATCTCGATGTCCGCGTCCGGATACAGCGCCGCGGCCCGTTTCACCAGATCTGTCAGCGTCGCGATACCCAGGCTGTAATTGGCTGCCAGAAACACCGGGATCTTTTTGGCCGCCTCCAGAATCAGGGCCTTTTCCTCTTCCGTCTGCCCCGTGGTGGCCAGCACCAGCGGCAGGGACCGTCCGGCGGCAAATGCTGTCAGCTCCCGTGTGGCGGAATGGTGACTGAAGTCGATGATCACGTCAGCCTCCCGGCTGCAGGCGGAAAAACTGCGCACACAGATCCCGTCCTCCGTTTCACAGAAGGGGTCGATTCCCTGAACGATCTCCGCTCCCGCGGTCCGTTCCGCGCATTCCCGCACCTCCCGGCCCATGTGGCCGGCATATCCTGTCAGGATGATTCTCATGCTCTGTCCGCTCCTTCATATACCCGCTCAGACCGGCAGCCCGGCTTCCCGCATCAGCTCCAGCAGGCGCTGCCGGTTTTTCTCCTCCATGGGAACCAGCGGCAGCCGCACCCGGTTTTCCCCGAAGCCCAGTGCTGCGCAGGCGGCCTTTGCCGGAATCGGGTTGGTCTCGATCATCAGCTGATCCATCAGGTTCAGCAGCCGCAGCTGCTCGCGGGCCGCTCCGGCGGTGTCTCCGGCAAAGAAGCGGCGGCATATGCCTGCCGTCTCCGCGGGCAGGATGTTGGCAATCACGGAAATCACGCCCTTGCCGCCCAGGCTCAGGATCGGGACGATCTGGTCGTCGCTGCCGGAATAGATGTCCAGCCTGTCACCGCACAGCAGCCGTTCCCTGGCTACCTGGCTGATGTTTCCGCAAGCCTCCTTCACGGCGACGATCCGTTCATGGTCCGCCAGCACAGCAAGGGTTTCCGGCAGCATGTTCAGCCCGGTCCGGGAAGGAACGTTGTACAGCACGCACGGCAGTCCGCCGGCGTCGGCGATCGCCGTGTAATGGGCGATCAGGCCCCGCTGCGTCGTTTTGTTGTAATAGGGTGTCACCAGCAGGGCGGCGTCCGCTCCGACACGCTTTGCCGTCTGGGTCCGCTCGATGGCGTGAGCGGTGTTGTTGGAGCCGGTTCCGGCGATCACGGGCACCCGGCCTGCGACCCGCTTCACGCAGAAGCTGACCACGGCCTCGTGCTCCGCGTCCGTCAGCGTGGAGCCCTCGCCGGAGGTTCCCGTCGGTACAATTGCGTCGATTCCCTTTGCGATCTGGTCGTCCAGCAGCCGCCCGAGAGCGTCAAAATCCACGCCGTCGGCGGTGAAGGGGGTAATGATAGCTGTACCCGCGCCTGTAAAAATCGTCTGCTTCATCCCGCAGTCCTCCTCCTGCTCTGTCACAACCCGGTCCATCCGGACGTCCGTTTTCTCCGTCGGCAGGCGCTCCGTCAGCAGCGCCTGAAAGCACATGCATATCTTTTTTCCGTTCCGGTTTGCCAGAAACCGGTCGTAATAGCCGGCCCCGTGTCCCAGCCGCCGGCCTTCCCGGTCCGCCGCCACGCAGGGAACCAGGATCAGATCCGGGGCGATGCCGGGATCCGCGTCATCCGTGGGCTCCGGAATCCCCATCCGGCCGGGAACCAGCCGGTCAAACCCGGTGAACAGGCCCGCCTCCATCCGCTCCGCATCCGGGCATCGGGGCAGCAGCACCCGTTTTCCGTGTTCCACAGCATCCAGAATGATTCCCCGGGTGTCCGGTTCTCCCGGCAGGCTCACATAAACCATCACGGTCCGGGCCGCCCGGTATTCGGGCAGTGCCAGCACCTTCTCCTGAATGCGTCTGCCGGCCTCCGCCGTTTCCGCCGCGCTCAGCGCCCGGCGCCTTTCCGCCGCCCAGGCCCGCAGCCGCCGCTTTGCCTCCCGGATGTCTTCCAAACTGCTCAGCGCTCCTGTTCCCGTTCTTTTTTCCGGATGCCTCTCCGGATATTTTACTACGCTTCGTCCGGGCTTTCAACCAAAGAAAAAAGCAGCGAACGAACCCGCCATTCACTGCCGTATCATTCTCGCAAAGCTCCGATGCAGCCGGCGCGCTCCGGCGCCGCTGTTCTTCCGGATTCTGCGGAAACGTCTTCATGAATAGCGCTCCATGCGCGGACACGTCCGCCCATGACAGTCCGAAGGATGTTTTCCTCCGTCCCAGCCTGCCGTCTGCCATGCCGGCACGCTTCGGCGGCATTCCCTTTCCCGCAGGTTCCCTGCCCCGGCCGGGCTCCCCCGCGCTACTCCTGTCTGCCGCGCCTCTATCCGAACCCGGTCTTCCGGATTCCGTTCCATTATATCGTTCTTCGCTTCCCTGTCAACCGGCCCGCCTGCACATTCCCTGTTTTTTGGCGTACAGAAAAGCAGCCCCCTCTGTCGGAGGGGACTGCTGCGGATCCGGTATAATTATTTGTTGGATCTTCTCCAGTCGTAGTTCTTCATGTTCATGTTCAGGTGCCGCGGAATACCCTCGACCATGACGGGGGAATACTGGCCCTGAATCAGCGGACGCACATAGTCCAGGAACTCTTCGGTGACGTAGTTGCCTTCCTTGTTGATCCACTTCCGCGGAACGACCTTTTCGTCGTTGGCGATGCGGTGCACGTCGTAAACGCCGGTCGCGCTCTGATAGGGATCATCGGACACGCGGTCGATAACGACCATGACGCCGGAGGAGCCTTCATCGGCAGCCTTGACGGTGGCGCCGCCCACGTTGAAGGCTTCATCCACGTCGATCTTGCTGGCCAGGTGAGCGGCGGCCCGCTGCAGGGTGGAGAGCTCCACGGCACGGGTCTTGCAGCCCAGCTCGTTCTTGATCACGTTCGCCAGATAGGACGCGGTGCCGGTCATCTGGATGTGGCCGAAGGCATCCTTCGTGGTGGAATCGGTGGCGTATTCGCAGACATACTTGCCTTCCTTGGTCTTGATGCCTTCGGAGACGGCCGCGACGACGACGTCCTTGGTCTCCAGCAGCTCCTTGACCTTGGTCACAAAGCCCTGGATATCAAAGGGCACTTCAGGCAGATAGATCGGGTCGGGGCCTTCGCAGTCCTCGCTGCGGGACAGGGCGGCGGAGCCGGTCAGCCAGCCCGCGTTGCGGCCCATGATTTCAACGATATTCACGTTCTTCTTCTTGTAGGAGAAGCCCATGGCGTCGCAGATGATTTCCTTGGTGGAGGTGGCGATGTACTTGGCCGCGCTGCCGAAGCCGGGGGTATGGTCGGTGATGGCCAGGTCGTTGTCGATGGTCTTCGGGCAGCCGACAAACTTCTGCTTCGCGCCGGTCAGCAGGGAGTAGTCAAACAGCTTCCGGATTGTGTCCATGGAGTCGTTGCCGCCGATGTAGATGAACACTTCGATGTCCAGCTCGTCCAGCAGCTCGAAGATGCGCTCATAAACCGCCTTGTCCTCATGGATTTCCGGCAGCTTGTAGCGGCAGGTGCCCAGGAAGGCGGAGGGCGTCCGCTTCAGCAGCTCCAGATCCAGCTCGCTCTTGATATGGTCGGACAGATCCACATACTGGCCGTCCATGAAGCCCTGGATACCGTTGCGCATGCCGTAAACCTTGTTGAAGCCGCGCTCCATGGCAGTCTTGTAAACGCCCGCCAGGCTGGAGTTGATGACGGCGGTCGGGCCGCCGGACTGACCTACGAGTACATTCCCCTTCATAAAACTGTCTCCTCTTTTATTCATTAAATATATGTTCAGCCGCGGGAACGGACTGGCCGCGCCCGCAGGTTTCCCCGTTTCTTATCCTCTGCGGATGATGCTGTGACGCTCCGGTCCGACGGAGATCCACTTGATAATGACGCCCATGCTGTCCTCAATGCGCTTGACATAGTCCTTGGCTTCCTGGGGCAGGTCCCACCAGGTCCGCACGTTGGAGATGTCGCACTTCCAGCCCTTCATGTATTCGATCACGGGCTCGCACTTGTCCAGCAGGCACGGGAAGGGCATCTTGTCGGTCTCTTCCCCGTTCAGCTTATACCGGACGCACAGCGGAATCTCGTCGTAGTTGCTCAG
>JAFRTK010000074.1 GCA_017427165.1 Clostridia bacterium | reverse complement strand
GCCGACCAGGACCGGCCCTTCGAGATGAGCCGGGAACCGTTCTCCTCCCTGGCGGATGTAACCGCCGCGGGCGTGGAGCTGGTCGCCATGAAGGCCATCCTGTACCTGGCCTTTGCCAATGATCCGGATATGCTGAGCGCACTTGCGGAAATGATCCGCCGGGAGTCCGGCAATGACGAAACCGCCTGTGTCACCGCGATTTCCGCGGTGCATTCCCAGCCGGAGGAAGCCCCGGCCGCTTACCTGGAGGCCGCTGCCGCCTATGACAACCGTTTCGTGATGGGACATTCCCAGGTACTGGCCTATACCGATATTTCCTCCAGCCTGGAGGGCACCCTGCCCCGGGCGCAGAAGATCACGAATTCCATCAGCCAGGCGCTCGCGCTGAATAATCGCGAGCTGCTGGACAGCCGGATCTCGGAGCTGCTGCATTTCCTGAAGAACACGAACATGTCGCCCTTCGCCTTCCGGATGATCTACAACAACGTCATCGATACCCTGACGCGCGACCAGGCCGCCAAGCTGGCCGGCCACGATGCCCGGGACTTCTACGACATTTTCAGCCTTACCTCCTGCCAGTCCATCGACGACCTGGATGAGCTGCTGCGTCGCCTGTGCGACCGGCTCATGTCCGCCGAACCGCAGGCAGAGGAGGAAGCTTCCGTTCCGGCCGGCGATGAAATCGACCAGGCCATCCGCTATATCGACACACACTTTACTGATCCGGAAATCTCCATGACGGCCATCGCTGAATCCATTGACCTGTCCACCACCCGCCTGAGCCTTTCCTTCAAGGAGCGGATGGGGATGACGCCTTCGGATTACCTGACGCTGCTGCGCTGCGAGCGCGCGCGGGACCTGCTCGAAAACACCGACCAGACCATCCGCGAAATCAGCACCCTCGTCGGCTACTACGACGCGGGCAGCTTCATCCGCCGCTTCAAGCAGGTCACCGGGGAGACTCCGCTGCAGTACCGGCGCACACGGCGCCCGGGAAAGGAATCGACCAATGAAGAGGAATGAAATCAACATCCGGGACCCCTTTGTCCTGCTGCATGACGGGGTCTACTATCTTTACGGAACCCGCGGCCCCACCTGCTGGGGACCGGCCACGGGCTTTGACGTCTATACCGGCACTGACCTGGAAAACTGGTCGGATCCAATTCCCTGCTTTGAAAACGACGGCACCTTCTGGGCAGACCGCAACTACTGGGCGCCGGAAGTGCATCCCTGGCAGGGCGCGTTTTACATGTTCGCGAGCTTCAAGAGTGACAAGCGCCGCCGCGGTACCGCAATCCTGCGGGCAGACAAGCCCGAAGGTCCCTTCGTCCCCTGGTCGGACGGACCGGTCACCCCGGCGGACTGGGAATGCCTGGACGGCACCTTCTACGCAGACAGGGAAGGACGCCCCTGGATTGTGTTCTGCCATGAATGGGTCCAGGTCGGCGACGGGGAGATCCAGGCCATGCCGCTCACCGATGACCTGCGTGCCCCCGCGGGAGAACCCCGCCTGCTCTTCCGCGCCTCGGAAGCGAAATGGGCCACCCCGGTCCAGCATTCCAGCGGGATCAGCGGCTATGTGACCGATGGTCCCTTCCTGTGGCGGGACCAGGAGGGCGGCCTGCTCTGCCTCTGGTCCTCGTTCTCGAAGACGCGCTATACCCAGGGCCTCGCCCTCTCCGAAAGCGGCGAAATCACCGGCCCCTTCCGCCAGCTGGCACCCCTGTTCTCCCGGGACGGCGGCCACGGAATGCTCTTCCGCGACAAAAACGGCGAGGTGCGTCTCGCCCTGCACCGCCCGAACGAGCACCTGCTGGAACGCCCGGTTTTCCTCACCGTAAACGGGCACAAGGAAAAGCTGTAAATCCACAAGAAAAAGCCGGCTCATCCTGAGCCGGCATTGTTTTATTTTATGGGTTATTCTTCTTCCGGAGCGGCAGGGGCAGGTTCTGCTTCCGCGGAAACCTTTTCCGCCAGCTTCTCCTCCGCGGGTTCCGTTTCCGGCACTTCCTCCAAGGCGATCGCACCGTCCTTCACGGTCAGCGCCACTGTGCGGCCAAGCCGGATATGGCCCTGCAGGAGCTCCTCGCTCAGCGTATCCTCGACGGTGCGCTGGATCAGCCGGCGCAGCGGCCGGGCACCGAACTTCGGATCGTATCCGTCCGCGGCCAGTTTCGCGACCACGGCGTCGTCCCAGGTGAGACGGATCTCCTGTTCCTCCAGGCGCTTCGCCACCTGCTTCAGCATCATCTCCGTGATCTTCCGGATTTCTTCCTCGGTCAGGGCGTGGAACACGATCATCTCGTCCACCCGGTTGATGAATTCCGGCCGGAACAGGTCCTTGACCTCCTTCATCACGGATTCCTTCATTGCCTCGTAGTCGCGGGCCTCATCCTTCTGCGCCGCGCCGAAGCCCATGGCCCTGTGGGTGCTGATCGTATGCGCGCCGGCATTGGAGGTCATCACCAGGATCGTGTTCTTGAAGCTGACCGTACGGCCGGTGTTGTCTGTCAGCCGCCCGTCCTCCAGGATCTGCAGCAGCATGTTGAACACATCCGGGTGCGCCTTTTCCACCTCGTCCAGCAGGACGACGCTGTAGGGCTTGCGGCGGACGGCCTCCGTCAGCTGGCCGCCTTCCTCATATCCCACATAGCCGGGCGGCGAACCCACCAGCCGGGATACGGTATGCTTTTCCATATATTCGCTCATGTCCAGGCGAATCACGGCGTCCTCGTCCCCGAACATCGCCTCGCCCAGGGCGCGGCACAGCTCGGTTTTGCCGACGCCGGTCGGTCCCAGGAAGATGAAGCTGCCGATGGGGCGCCGCGGATCCTTCAGCCCGGCCCGGGCCCGGCGGATCGCCCGCGCCACCGCGCTCACCGCTTCCTCCTGGCCGATCAGGCGCTTATGCAGCGATTCCTCCAGGTGCAGCAGCCGCTGGCTTTCCTGCTCCGTCATCTTGCTGACGGGGATGCCCGTCCACTGGGAGATGACCTGGGCAATATCGTCCTCGGTCACCACGTCGCGGGCGGTCGTCTGGGAGCGGCTCCACTCCGCGCGCTTTTCCTCGATCTCCCGGTTCAGGTTCCGCTCCTGGTCCCGCAGCGCGGCGGCCTTTTCGAAATCCTGGTGGGAGATGGCTTCCTTCTTTTCAATGACCACGGCTTCCAGGCGCTTTTCCTGCTCGCGCACGTCCGGCGGGGCTGTGCAGGCCTGGATGCGGACGCGGCTGGCCGCCTCGTCCATCAGGTCAATCGCCTTGTCCGGCAGGAACCGGTCGGTGATGTACCGGTCGGACAGGCGCACAGCGGCGTTCAGCGCCTCGTCGGTAATGCGGACCTTGTGGTGCGCCTCATACCGGTCGCGCAGGCCGAACAGGATGCTCAGCGTCTCGTCCGCCGTCGGCTCCCCGACCATCACGGGCTGGAAGCGCCGCTCCAGGGCGGCATCCTTCTCGATATGCTTGCGGTATTCATCCAGCGTGGTCGCGCCGATGCACTGGATCTCCCCGCGGCTCAGCGCCGGCTTGAGGATATTGGCGGCGTCCAGGCTGCCCTCGGAGCTGCCCGCACCGATAATCGTATGGATCTCATCGATAAACAGCAGCACATTCCCGGCCTTGTGGAGCTCGTCCATGACGTTCTTCATGCGCTCCTCAAACTCGCCCCGGTACTTGGTGCCCGCCACCATGCTGCCCATATCCAGGCTCAGCACGCGCTTGCCCAGCAGCATCTCCGGCACGTTGCCCTGCACGATGCGCTGCGCCAGTCCTTCCGCCACGGCGCTCTTG
>JAFRTK010000073.1 GCA_017427165.1 Clostridia bacterium | reverse complement strand
TGGCGGTGAATTCCTCCTCGGTGAATTTCTCACCCAGGACAAAGGACTCATTTTCCGTTGTCTGCAGCGTCTCATCCTTTTCGGCATTGTATAGCACGGACAGGGCGGCGGGATCGTCGATCTTCGAGACGTCGGAGATGTTCTTCAGCTGGGCGTTGTCCGTAAAGGAAAGACCGACCAGCAGGACCGCGGCACACAGCGTGCCGATGACGATGAACGGGGTGCGGCGGCCGCGTTTGCTTTTGCACCGGTCGCTCAGCGCGCCGAACAGCGGCAGCATGAACAGCGCCAGGATATTGTCCAGCGCCATGATAATGCCGGAATTCGCCTGGTTCATGCCGAATTTGTCCGTCAGGATTTTCGGGATGATGGTATCATACGCCTGCCAGAAGGTGCAGATGAGGAAAAACGCGAAGCCGACAAAGATCGTCCGTTTGTAATTCAGTTTCATACATATGCCTCCACAGAAACATCATATGGGGAACGTTCTTTTTTGCTATTTTACCGTATTTTGCGTATAATCTCAATATCCGCAGGAATAAGGATGCTTTTCAGGGAGGCCGTTGTATGATCTGGATACTGATTGCGGTTGTGCTTTTCCTTGCTGTGTGGATTTACCTGATTATGCCGCGTACGGGCCGGGAACGGCGGGCACCGTTTACGGGCCGCGCCTTTGCCCACCGGGGGCTGTATGAGGCGGACCAGTCCGTGCCGGAAAACTCGCTGCCGGCATTCCGCCGGGCGGTGGAGGCCGGATACGGCGCCGAACTGGACGTGCAGATGACAAAGGACGGGGAAGTCGTCGTTTTCCACGATGACGACCTGAAACGCGGGTGCGGTATCGACGGCCGGATCTGCGACATGACGCTGGAAGAGGTGCGCGCGCTGCGCCTGTTCGGCACGGAAGAGCAGATTCCGCTCTTCGCGGACGTGCTGGAGATTTTCGGCGGGAAACAGCCGCTGATTGTGGAACTGAAGTACGCGCCGAACTGGAAACCGCTGTCCGAAAAGACCCGGCAGATGCTGGCCGCCTACAACGGGCCGGCCTGCATTGAGAGCTTCCATCCGTCCATAGTCCGGTACTTCCGGCAGGAGGATCCGGAACGGGTGCGCGGCCAGCTGGCGCAGGCAGCCCGGGCGTACGGGAATTCCATTCCGAAGCTCCATGCGTTCGCGGTCAGCCGCCTGCTGACCAATGCGGCTACCCGGCCGGACTTCATTGCCTACGGCCTGGGACCGAAGCCGTTTTCCGCCCGCCTGTGCGGATGGCTCGGTGCGATGAAGGTCTGCTGGACCGCCCGCGGGGCGGAAAACCATGCCCGCCGCATGAAGGAAAACGACGCGGTGATCTTTGAGCATTACCGGCCATAAAAAAAGCGCCCGAAGGCGCAGCGGGAAAGAATAACGGGGGACGGCGCTGCCGTCCCCCGTGCTTTTTTACCTGGAACCCTGGTCGTAGGGAATGCCTTCCGCCTTCGGGGCGGCCGAGTTCTTGGAGAACAGGATCAGCACGATCAGGGAGATGATGTAGGGCATCATGTTGTATACGGTGCCGGGCAGGTTCAGCTGCTCGAGGAAGGGGAATCCGGTGTAGACGTTGCTCAGGCTCCGGAAGAGGCCGAACAGCAGCGCGGCCAGCGCGATGCGGAAGGGCTTCCAGGCGCCGAAGATCATCACGGCCAGGGCCAGGAAGCCGAAGCCGGCGACGCCGTTTTCAAACTTCCATTCAGAAACCGCGGCAGTGATGTACACCAGGCCGCCCAGGCCGCCCAGCGCGCCGGAGATCATGACGCCGGCGTACCGCATTTTGTAAACGCTGATACCCACGGAGGCGGCTGCCTGCGGATGTTCGCCGCAGGACTGGAGGCGCAGGCCGAACTTGGTTTTGTACAGTACGAACCACGCCAGCACCAGCAGGACCACCGCCAGCAGCGTCAGCCAGCTGAATTCCATGCCTTCCGCAATCAGGAAGGATTTCCGCGCGCTGCCGTAGGCAATCGTGGCGGAGGGGTTGTTGGGGTTTTCGGCGGTGTTCAGCGCCTTCACCAGGACGGTGGCGGCAGCGACGCCCATCAGGTTCATAGCGGTGCCGACCAGCGTCTGGTCCGCCTTGAAGTTGATCGCCGCGACGGCCAGCAGCATCGAGTACAGGATGCCGGCCGCCATTGCGGCAAGTACGCTGGCCAGGATGACAATGACGGCGGCAGAACCGTCCGGCAGGTAGCGCAGGGCCAGCGCGCCGCCCAGGGCGCCGAAGACCATGATGCCTTCCAGGCCGATGTTGATGACGCCGGAATGCTCGGAGAAGCAGCCGCCCAGGGCGACCAGCATCAGTACCGAGGCAAACAGGAGCGTGTACTGAATCAGCAGCGTCATTTCGCCTCACCGCCTTTCTTTTCCGTGACACGCCGCATTCTGGCCTTGCCCAGCTGCTGCTTGATCAGCAGGACGAAGGCGCACATGTAAATGATGATCGCGGAGATGAATCCGGCGATCTCCGAGGGATAGATCTTTTCCATGAAGGATCCGCCGTCGGTAATGTGCTGGATGAAGAAGGAGGAGAAGATGGCGCCCAGCGGATGCAGGCCGCCCAGGAAGGCTGCCGCGATTCCGTTGAAGCCCATGGCCGGGACGGAGGTTACCGCCATCGGCCACTTGATCATATCCGTGAGGTAGAACATCGAGGCGCCCAGGCCGGCCAGGCCGCCGGAGATCGCCATTGTCAGGATGATGTTGAAGCCGTCGCGCATGCCGCTGTACCGGGCCGCGTACTTGTTGAGGCCGGTGGCCCGCAGCTCGTAGCCCAGCTTCGTCTTGGTCATCAGGATCCAGATGCCGACCGCGATCAGAATGGCCAGCTCCACGGCGATGGTGGTGTACTTATGGCCGTTCAGCAGGCTGCCGAACAGCGGGGATTCCGGAATCACGGCGGCCGGATGCGTCACCTTCAGGGCGAAGGTTTCGTTCATCTTGATGTCCATGTAAGGCGCCAGCAGCATGTTCACCAGGTACAGGCAGATCCAGTTCAGCATGATGCCGGAGATGACCTCGTTCACGTTGCGTGTCGCCTTCAGCAGGCCGGAGATGGCGCCCAGCGCCGCACCGGCCAGCATGGCCATGATCATGCAGATCCACCAGGGGGCGTTCAGCCCGTGGGCGAAGAACAGGCCGACGCCGATGCCGGCGACGTACTGCCCGGCCGCGCCGATGTTGAACAGGCCGACCTTATAGGAGAAGAGCACGGACAGCGAGCACATCAGCAGCGGCACGGTCTTCACCAGGGTGTTGCCGAAGTTGCTGATCTGCTTGGCGGCCTTCTTGAAGGACATGAAGTTGGAAATGATTGTGCCCATGGCTTCGGTCGCGCCGCCGGGATTGATCAGCAGCAGGACGATAAAGCCGATCAGCAGGCCGGCCAGCACGCACAGCAGGGAGGCAATGACTGTCTGCACTGCCGGGATACGCAGGATGGAAGGACGGCTGACTTTCCGGTTTTCCATCGTTATACCTCCTCCCGCTTCGCACCGGACATGTAGAGACCCATCTCTTCCGGTGTGGTGGTTTTCGGATCCAGCTGGCCGACGATCTCGCCCTCGTACATCACGAGGATCCGGTCAGAAACGTCCAACACCTCATCCATTTCCAGGGATACCAGCAGGACGGCCTTGCCGGCGTCCCGCTGGGCAACAATCTGCTTGTGGATATATTCGATGGCGCCGATGTCCAGGCCGCGCGTCGGCTGGACCGCCACCAGCAGGGAAGGATTCCGGTCGATTTCCCGGGCGATGATCGCCTTCTGCTGGTTGCCGCCGGACATGCTGCGCGCCAGCGTCACCGGGCCCTGGCCGCTGCGGACGTCATACTGCTCGATCAGCTTTTCCGCATACTGCCGGATGTTCTTCTTCCGCAGGAAGCCGGCCTTGTCGAAGAAGGGCTCGAAGTAGCGCTGGAGCACGATGTTGTTTTCCAGCGAGTAGTCGAGCACGAGGCCGTGTTTGTGCCGGTCTTCCGGAATATGGCTCATGCCCATCACGGAGCGCTTCCGGATGGGGAGCTTTGTGATGTCTTTGCCGAGCAGGGTGATTTTGCCGGAAACCAGCGGCTCCAGGCCGGTGAGGCCGTGCACGAACTCGGACTGGCCGTTGCCGTCGATACCAGCGATGCAGACGATTTCACCGGCCCGCACCTCCAGGGAAACGTTCCGCACGGCGTTGTTCTTGTGGACCTTGGAGGCGACCGTCATGTTCTCGATTTTCAGGATCACGTCGCCCAGGTGCTGCTCGCCCTTCGCCACATGGAAGCTGACGTTCCGGCCGACCATCATGGCGGAAAGCTCTTCCATCGTGACGTCGGCGGTGTTCACCGTGCCGATGTACTTGCCCTTGCGGAGCACGGTGCAGCGGTCGGCCACCGCCATGATCTCCGCCAGCTTGTGGCTGATGAAGAGGATGGACTTGCCTTCCGCGGCCAGATTCTTCATGATCTGCATCAGCTCATTGATTTCCTGGGGCGTAAGCACCGCGGTGGGTTCATCGAAGATCAGGATCTCATTGTCCCGGTACAGCATCTTCAGGATTTCCGTCCGCTGCTGCATGCCGACGGTGATGTCCTGGATTTTCGCGTCCGGGTCCACCTGCAGGCCGTATTTTTCGGACAGGGCGATGATCTTCTTCCGGGCTTCCGCCTTGTTCAGGACGCCCAGCTTGTTCGTCGGCTCGTTGCCCAGGATGATATTGTCCAGCACGGTAAAGCATTCCACCAGCTTGAAGTGCTGGTGAACCATGCCGATGCCCAGGTCGTTCGCGTCGTTCGGGCTGAGGATTTTAACTTCTTTTCCGTCCTTTTTGATGGTGCCTTCTTCCGCCTGGTACAGGCCGAAGAGCACGCTCATCAGGGTGGACTTGCCGGCGCCGTTTTCCCCCAGCAGGGCATGGATTTCACCATGGCGCAGCTGGATGGTCACGTCATCATTGGCGATGATGCCGGGAAACCGTTTTGTGATATGCAGCATCTCAATGGCATATTCACTGGTATGCCCGTTTTCCAAAGTCAGTTCGCTCCCTTCCTCGCTATTTCCGAAAAGAGCCCCTGCAGGCCATACAGGGGCTCTTTTCGAAAACCGGGGACGCGGAGCCGCATCCCCGGAAAGAGGTCAATTATTTGATGCTGCCGGCATCCACAACCGTCACGGAAGTCGCGGGCATCGCTTCGATCGCGTTGGAGACCGTCACTTCGCCGTTGAACATCTTGGCAACCAGCGCCGCGTAGTCTTCAGCAGTGAAGCCGTCCGCGAACTGGGTGGAAGGAGCGATCTGCACATAGTTGGCTTCGGGTTCAACGCCGACCAGGCCGAGGGTTTCGACCTTGCCGCCGAAGTTGTCCCAGTTGCCCGCCGCGGTTTCGCTCAGCAGGGTGTTGACGGTGGCGCCCAGGCCCTTCATGGCGGAAGTCACGGTCATGCCTTCGCCGTAGGAACCGTCGATGGTGGCAGCCTGGTCAACGTCAACGCCGATGACCTTGCCGTTTACCTTCTGGGCCGCTTCAGCAGCGGAGGTGTAGATGCCGCCGCCGCAGGCGAACACGACTTCCACGCCCTTGCTCTGGTACCAGGTGTCCATCGCAGCGGTGATGTCGCCGTCGCCGTAGAACTGGCCGCCATATACGTATTCAACCGTGACCTGATCCGCAATTCCCAGTTCGGCCGCAGCGGCATCCACGCCCTGCACAAAGCCGAAGCCGTAACGGATAACGGCGGGAACCGCCATGCCGCCCAGGAAGCCCAGGTGCTTGTAGCCCAGCTTCACAGCCGCATAACCGGCCATGTAGCCGCACAGCTCTTCCTGGTACACCGCGCAGTACACATTGCTGCCCAGCGCGACGCCGCCCAGGTCGCCTTCACTCACGTCCAGCGCGATGAACTTCACATCAGCGTTTTCTTCCTGCACGCTGCCGATGGCGGGGCCGAACTTGTAGCCCGGCAGGACCAGGACGTTGTAGTCATCGTCGATCGCCTTTTCAATCTGGGCGATACGGGCCGCGTCGGTATCATCGGCGGGCTGATAGTAGGTGAAGTCCACACCGTTGGCCTCGGACCAGGCTTTGGCGGCTTCGTAGGTGGTCTGGTTGAAGGACTGGTCGGTAATCGTGCCGACGTCGGTGATCATGGCGACACGCAGGCCGTCCGCCATGGCGGACACGCAGCCCATCAGCATGACCGCGGCCAGCAGAATAGCAATAATCTTTTTCATACGGGAATCTCCTTTCGATATTCGGCTTTTCGCCTTTTGGTACAGGTATTATACCAAAAACAGCCTGTCAATAAAAGACATTTTGTCAAAATGATTTATTTTTGTTTTTTCGCAAAACTTTTGCAACAATTAGCGTTCCGCCTTTTCGATGGCTTCCCACAGGCCGTTCAGGTAGGCCACGCCGAGGGCGCGGTCGTACAGGCCGTAGCCCGGGCGGCCCTGCTCGTCCCAGATCATGCGGCCGTGGTCCGGACGGATGTAGGTATCCGGAATCGTGTCGTGGATCGCCTTCATGATCTCGTACAGGTCCAGGTCGCCGGTTTCGGACAGATGGGACGCTTCGCGGAAGTGGTGGTAGCCCAGGTACTTCACGTTGCGCACGTGCATGGCGCCGATGCGGTCCATTTCGCCGAAGTGGCGGATGATGGCGGGAATGTCGTTGTCCGGGTTGCTGCCCAGGGAGCCGGTGCACAGGCACAGGGTGTTGGCGGGGCTGTCATGCAGCTTCACCATCTTGTCGAAGTCCTCCTGGCTGTGGGTAATCCGGGGCAGGCCGAAGATGGGCCAGGCGGGATCGTCCGGATGGCAGGCCATGCGTACGCCGACTTCCTCGCACACCGGGATCACGGCGTCAAGGAAATACTTGAAGTTCTTCCGCAGGTCGTCCGGGCCGATGTTTTCGTACTGCTTCAGCGTGGTCTCCAGCAGGGCCAGGCGTTCCGGCTCCCAGCCGGGAAGGGTGAATCCCTTGCTGCCCGCGGCGGTGCGCTTCACGATTTCCAGCGGGCCCATCTCGCCCAGGTCCTTCTCGTCGAAGTACAGGCTGTTGCTGCCGTCCTCGGGGATGATCCGGGCCAGGTCGGTGCGCAGCCAGTCGAATACCGGCATGAAGTTGTAGATGATCACCTTCACCCCGTGCTTCGCGAGCATCCGGATGGTGGAAATGTAGTTGGCGATGTATTCGTCCCGGGAGGGAACGCCGAGCTTGATGTCCTCATGGACGTTCACGGACTCGATGACCTCGATCTCCAGGCCTGCCTCGTTCACTTCCTTCTTTAATGCGGCGAACTCCTCCTCCGGCCAGTCCACGCCGGCGGGCTTTTCCAGCAGGCCCATCAGGCCGGTCATGCCGGGGATCTGTTTGATGTACTTCAGCGGGATCGGGTCGGTTTTGCTTCCGTACCAGCGGAATGTCATTTTCATGGGGATATTCCTCCTTATATTCCTGGATTGTATGGAATGATTATATACCCCGCGGGAGGGGCGAGTAAATGGAGAAAAAGCATGAAAATATGCGCATCTTGTCTATTTTGGCAAATCGTTGTATCATTCTGGGGAAGGAAAAAACCGGAAATATGGGAAAAGGAGACGGGAATATGCGCAGGGTCATCTGGATTGTGCTGGACAGCGTGGGCATGGGCGAGGCGCCGGACGCCGCGGATTTTGACGACGTCGGCTGCAACACCATCGGCCATATCATGGAGGCGTATCCGGACCTGAAAATTCCGAACATGCGCCGTATCGGCTACGGGAATATCGACGGCATGCAGGGCGTAAAGCCCGTGGAAAAGCCGGAGGGCGCCTTCGGGCGGCTGAAGGAAATGAGCGCCGGCAAGGATACGACCATCGGCCACTGGGAGATGGTGGGCATCTATACGCCGAAGCGCCTCCCCGTATACCCGGACGGATTCCCGCAGGAAATTATCGATGAATATGTCCGCCGTACGGGCGTGCCGGGTATCCTGTACAACGGCGTCGCCTCGGGCACGGCGATTATCAACGAGCTGGGAGAGGAGCACCGCCGGACGCGGAAGCCGATCATCTACACCTCGGCGGACAGCGTGTTCCAGATCGCGTGCGACGAAAGCATCTATCCGCCGGAGGAGCTCTACCGGCAGTGCCGGATCGCCCGCGAAATCCTCACCGGGGACCATAACGTGGCGCGGGTCATCGCCCGCCCCTTCGTAAAGGAAGGCGATACCTTCGTCCGCACGGCCAACCGCCGGGACTTCTCCCGCAAGCCGGAGCCGGACAACCTGCTGACCCGCCTGGTGGAAGCCGGGCAGACGGTGTACGCCGTGGGCAAGATCGAGGATATCTTTGACGGTGAGGGAATCACCGAAGCCATCCACACGAAAGACAACATGGACGGCATGGACCGCACGGCCGCGGCCCTCGGCTTTGTGGACCGGGGCCTCATCTTCACCAACCTCGTGGAGTTCGACTCCGCCTGGGGCCACCGGCGGGATGTGAAGGGCTACGCGGAAGGCCTGGAGGCGTTTGACCGCCGCCTGGGCGAACTGATGGCGCTTATCGGTCCGGAGGATATGATCCTGATCACCGCGGACCACGGATGCGACCCGTCCTTCAAGGGCACGGACCATACCCGGGAATATGTGCCGCTGCTGCTGTACGGCGCGGGAATCAAACCCGGGGTCAACCTGGGCACCAGCGAAACCTTCGCGGACGCGGGCGAAACCGTGCGCGTGCTGCTGGGCCTCAATGAATGCGGGAAGGCATACCCCGCCAGCCCGCTGCCGGTCGGAAGGGACCGGAGCGCGGACATCATCCGGGAGTGATCGGCATGGCATTTTCGTTTTTTAAACGGAAGGACCCGGCGCCGGCACAGCCGGCCTATGACCGGGAAAAGCTGAAGCCCATGATCCGCTGCAGCATCTGCACCGGGGAACAGGTGGCCGGTTTCCGGCACCTGGAGGACGGCCGGTTTGAGGAGGTTATGCTGATCCGCGGAACGGAGGACCTCGTGACCTTCAAAATGAAGTACGGGATCACGGACGAAATTGAGAAATTCTACTGACCGCGCGGAAGGAGAAATGCGATGGGACTGTTTCACAGAAAGCCCCGGGAGGAACGCAGGCGGCGGGGACCGACCCGGCTGCTGGGCTTCCTGCTGGTGCTGGCAATCGCCGCCGCGGTGCTGCTGGGCACCGGCATCATCCGCACCGGCATCACGGCGAATATCACGGCGTTCGGACTGAAGGACATCGGCGAACTGGCCACCCAGTCCGGATACTTCACCAGCGTGCAGACAATCCAGTCCAACCGGGAACTGTTCGGAATTGAGATTCCCCTCAGCCGCAGCAACTATATCTTCAGCTATGACGGCACCATTAAAGCGGGCCTGAACTTCGGCGATATCGATATCTCCGTGGACGACCTGCAGCGGAAAATCCGCATCAAACTGCCGGAAATCAAAATCCTCAGCACCGAGATCGATGAAAGCAGCTTCAAGCTCTACAACGAATCGGAAAACATCCTCACGCCCCTGCGCATGTCGGATGTGAACCAGGCCCTGGCCGAGCTGAAGCTGAAAGCCCGCGAGACCGCGGAAGCCCACGGCATCATGGAAAACGCCCGGGAGAACGCGAAGGTGCTCATCCGGGGCTTCCTGGCCGGCTGCTATGACCTGGCGCTGTACTCGGTGGAGTTTGAACAGGCGGAGGGAGACAAAAAATGAGAAGGCGGGAAGAATACCAGGGCAGGCACGCGCGGCCGCACCGCCGTCCCCGCCTGTTCCGGAGGCTGAAGCTGATCATCGCGCTCCTCGTAATCGCGGTGGCCCTGCTGTACCTGGCCTTGCTGCTGAACCGGGACTGGGGAAGGCAGTCGACCACATCGTTCATTCCGGTACTCCGGACCGCCGCGGAATCCATCCTGCCGCGGATTGCCTGACGAATCAAAAAAGAATCCCCGCACCGGCCGGTGCGGGGATTTTCATATGGTCTCAGAAGAAGAAGGTCCGCCGCAGGTACGCGGACAGGGGCGGGATGAAGCTGGCGATAAACAGGAACAGCCCCACCAGGCAGAACCCGGCCACGCAGTACAGGCTCCACAGGAACATCGGCTGGCCGAAGGTGATGTGCGCGAAAAACTCGATGAGCATGAAGCTCAGCCCGATGGCGATCACCAGCAGGCTCATCAGCCGCAGGCGGCCCTGGGTGAGGTAGCGCATCAGCGCCACGCCGGTCAGCGTCATGATGGCGACGATCCCGGTCACCGGGAAGGCGAAGGACAGGAACCAGTTTCCGCCGGTTTTCGCGTTCATGTATACCAGGAAGCCGGCGATGCAGGCAAAGTCAATCGGCAGGAAAATCATCGGCCGCCAGCGGGGGAACTGCAGCGGCAGGAACACCAGCACCCAGACGAGCGCCATGCTCATCAGCACGATGCCGGACCAGGAGGCTTCACCGAATTTGTTCAGGCAGTAGATCAGGCAGCTCAGGCCCCCGACGACCATGATGGTGGTCAGCAGCCAGAGGATCAGGTACCTGCCGTGCCGCGGTTCCGGATCCGGATACCGGTCGGAATACCGGGCCCGTACCGTGCTTTCCGGCATCGGGGTGGTCACCACCGGCGTGTGGCACAGCGGACACTCAGAAGCTGTCTCGCTTAATTTAACACCACAATGAATGCAGTACATGATTGATTCCTCCGTCAAACTTGGTCCGCAACCTCAATCGGCGCGACTTCACACCGTGAAGATCGCTTGTTTCGGTTGACCTCAGAACCGATGATATTTCCGCCACTGGCGGTCATCGGTTCTTCGCCCGCAATGGATGCAGTACATGCTTATTTCCTCCGTCAAACTTGGTTGAGAAAAGGACTTATACTTTCCGCTCGTTATCTTCGATTTCCACCGGGATGCCCAGTTCCACCAGGCGGGAGAAGAACAGGCGCTCCAGTTCCGATTCCTGGATTCCCCGGATCATGCTGATGTAGGTTTTGCCCTCATAGCTGACGACAGAGCAGTTGTTCGGGTAGGAATACTGCACGCCGATGATGAACTCAAACCGCTCGATATACGGGCGGATGGATTCCGGCACGGTCAGCTGTCCCATG
>JAFRTK010000072.1 GCA_017427165.1 Clostridia bacterium | reverse complement strand
TGTCAGGTCACCGACAAAGCCGGCATCCTGTTTTTCACTGTACATAAACCATTTCTGCAGCGCATTTGTGTTTTGTGCCTCTGTCCCAAATGCGTGCGCCCAGAACCGCATTGACTCGGTAAGTTCTTCCAGCGGCGTCCCCGGCTGGTACAGTGTCAGCTCATCCCCCAGATCAATTCCATAGGAAGCCGTGGCCACAAAACGGATTCCATCCTCAATGGTTTCCTTATCTGTTTCAGCCTTTTGCGTCAGTTCGTCCACGTGCAGCTTCCAGGTATATTCGTCCTCCTGGGCTTTCACGGAGAATTTCCCTGTAAACTCACAGTAATATACGGTTCCGTTCGGGTATTCTTCCGCTGTTTCCCCCATTTCACTGTCATGAAATGTCCCGGAAAATATACCGTCCGGCTGAATCCGCATGTCTGTGGACCATCCGCCTGCACCGCTGCTGAAACTCCACTCCATTCCCTCAAATCGTGCAAACAGCGTCTCCCCGTTTTCAGGAACGGCGCCGGCTGCAAAAGCGGCGCCGGCTATCACAATCGCAGCCGCCGATATCCACAGTAGCATGCGGATAAAAGTTCTTCTTCCGTGGTATTTCCTGAACATCCTTCTTTACCTCCTTACGATGTTCTGCCTATACAACGGAGGAAAGCGGCTTTTTATTCCCGTACCATAAGAGAGCGTCGGGGTACTTTCGGTTTATTTCTCAAATGCCTGCAGCATATGCCGCTTTATCCCTTCATGTCTGGCGTATGGGTGCTCCCGCAGCGGAAGATTCAGGCGGGTGGATCCGGTCAGCACAGTCGATGGGTGGGTGAATTCCCGGAACCCCCATTTCCCGTGATACGCGCCCATGCCGGAGTGTCCGGTTCCGTTGAACGGAACACCCCGCACCATCATATGGAGACAGACTTCATTGATGCATCCACCGCCATACTGCTGGCTGGACATAACTTTCCGGGCCCATTTTTTGTTTCGGGTGAACAGGTATAATGCCAGCCCGTGTTCCCGCTTTGCGATAAGTTCCATCAGTTCATCCGCCTCTTCGTCCCGGAATGGTACAACCGGAAGAAGCGGATTGAACAGCTCGTGCCGGACAATCGGCTCATCCGGCTGTACGGGATATATTACCGTCGGGGCATACCGCCTGGTTTCAGGATCTCCGTATCCGCCGTACACAATCCGTTCCCGGTACTGTTCCGCTTCTTTGGCGCATGTTTCATAAGCTTTTTCGGAAATCAGCTTCGGATATTCCGGATTGGCCACTGCATCTTCCCCGATCTGTCCGGCAAAAGCGGCTTTCAGCTCACGGATAAATTCATCCACCGCCTCTTCGGCCACAGCCACCTGGTTGATATTGATACAGATCTGGCCGCTGTTCAGCATTTTGAAAAAAGCGACTTTCCGCGCTGCGTCCTTCAGGTCTGCATCCTTCCGGATCACACACCAGTTTCCGGTCTCCCCTCCCAGTTCCAGTGCGGCCGGTGTCAGGTGCTTTGCCGCCATCTCCAGCACATGGACTGCTACGCGCGGTGAGCCTGTATAGAAGATTTTGTCAAATCGTTCCTCCAGGCACAGGTCTGCAATATCATGTCCGCCGTCGACAACCGTAACATATTCCTCCGGAAAGGTATCGGCAATCAGCCTCTGAAGCATTCCGGAGCAGGCCTTCGACTTGGACGAAACCTTGAGCACTGCGGTATTTCCGCCGGAAATACTGGCTGCCAGTACTCCCAGTGAAAGCAGGATTGGGAAATTGAACGGGCTGATAATCAGCGTCACGCCGTAAGGCATCTTGTATACCCGTGTGACCAGGCTCGGAAAGCAATGCAGGCCGCTGAAATGCCTTTCGGGTTTTGCCCATTTTTTCAGTCCGCGGATGATCTCGTTGATTTCCATGATCGTGGAACCGATATCACAGAAAAAGGCTTCCGTGCTGTGCCGGCCGAGGTCCTGCCGCAGGGCATCTTCCAGTTCCGTCCTGTGCTCTTCCACAGCACTCCGCAGTTTTTTCAGCATCTCAATCCGCCGGGAAACCGGCAGGGTTTTGCCGGACCGGAAATACTCCCGCTGCTGTTCAACCGTTCCATGGATATGCTCCCGGGTCCATTCCATCTTTCTCTCACCTCATGTTCCAAAAAACACAGCCGGATTCTCAGATCCGGCCGGTATTGTTTAACTGTCCCGAAGCAGTTCATTCAGGATTGTCGAATATCTTTCCACCTTGGGGCCATCCACCGGTTCAGTCAGCATGATCCCGTCCGGTCCAAAGAAATATGTAGTGGGAAAACCCTCCACATTCAGTGCTTCTGTCATTCCATCCGGCATCAGGATATTCAGATACGTAACATTGTATTCATCCAGCATCTTCCGGGCTGCTTCAATATTGTCGTCATATAAAAAGCCGACAACGCTGACATCTTTGTCCCGGTATCGTTTATAAATGGACTGTAAATCTTCGAGTTCTCCCTCACAGGGACCGCACCAGGTAGCCCAGATGTTGAGCATGGTTATTTTACTTTGTGCAAACAGGTCTGCAGAGAAAACAGTATTTCCGTCCAGGTCTGTGGTGACAAATTCCGTTTGGGTTCCAACCAGGCCGGCATACAGGTTCCTTTCAACCGGTTCATGGAGGACAAACGAATCGGCCAGTTCATCAAAGGCACTTGCCATGGCA
>JAFRTK010000071.1 GCA_017427165.1 Clostridia bacterium | reverse complement strand
ACATCCACGCCGTCCGCGTACAGGTGCAGCGCGGCCTTGTAAGCATCAACGCTCGGACGGATGCCATCCTGGTTGTTGCCGTCGTTCCAGTTCTTTGTCAGCGTCAGGCTGGTCGTATCAGTTGTATGGCTGTTCGTCCAGCTGCCGTTGTTGCCCTGTGCGTCAGTTGTGTTGGGTGTGTAACCATCGATCGCGTCTTCGGTCATGGTGTACGCGATTGCCTTGCCGGAAGCGTTCTTCGGCAGGTTGCTTACGCTGACGTCATAAGTGTTCTGGCCGTTCGCCGTCACCACAATGTTCGCAGCGTAGGTATCGGTGACATCCACGCCGTCCGCGTACAGGTGCAGCGCGGCCTTGTAAGCATCAACGCTCGGACGGATGCCATCCTGGTTGTTGCCGTCCGCCCAGGTCTTCGTCAGTGTCAGGCTGGTTTTAGCCGGCGTATGACTATTTGTCAGAGTTGTAATTTTCCCGTTCTTTGTTGGAGTACTCATGGAATAACCTTGAGGTAGATTCGTTTCATTCCATGAATACGTAATTTCATTCCCATTCCTATATTTGAGAAGATGATCAACTGTTGCTTTCCAACTATTGCCAGCATTCAAAACAACAGAGGTGACTTTTCCATTCTCATCCATCAGATCAACAGTTAAGTTTGCTGGACGAATGCCATCCTGGTTGTCAGCATCATCCCAGACCTTCTGGACTGTTGCAGAAGTTTCTTCTTCGATATTTGTGATAGTCGTAGTTTTGCCATCAACTTTATAGGAGTTACTGGCAGCACCAGTTGCTGAAGTTTCTACTACATAATATGTAAGAGTGTAGATTGTTCCATCATCTTCATACAGATGCTGCGGCAGATTATTCCATTTATATTTCCAATTGTTTTTTTTGCTCAGTGTCTGCGTGTCAACAACAGTATACTCTTGATTATTGGTGATTTCAGCAACAGACTTCAGTCCATTCTGAACAGAGGTAACTGAAGTGGCCGGCGAGAAACTGATATCACTGATGCCATTGGCTGCAATCAGCTTAATGGTTCTGTAGACATTTGTAGAACCCTTGAGGGCGCCGGAAATCTTTACAATCGCCCACCATTCATCACTGATATCCCATGTTACAGAAGCACTGTTCGGAACCGTATATTCAAATGTAAGATATTTATTTCCGCTTTCATTGGTCTGATTTTTGGAGAACACCGTCCTCCCGCCCTCTTTGATAGAGAACGGAGCACCAGCATTATTCAGTTTGACCGTGATCGTATATGTTTTGCCCTGGGACAAACTGATGCTGGCATCGCTGATTTTTTTCTGGGGATTAAAAGTGACTACACAATTCGCCGGTTTTGCTGTCTCTGTAGCCGTGCTGGTCGTCTCAGTCTGCTGAGTAGTTGAAGTCTGTGCGCTCTCCTGCGATGTACTAGTGCTTTCAATCTGCTGAGACGCCGCACTCTTTGACCCTCCCTGTCCTTGTTGCAGAGGAGACTTGACCGCAATCAGGCTGACTTCAACACTGTCCGTCGTATGAGAACCAGTGGTGTCTGTATAAGTGATTTCACTACCGTTATATACAGCCTGCTGCCACTTTTTCTCTACTTCGATATCAGTATATTGCTTCTTGTAATTGTTGAAAGTTCCAACTTTGACCTCTGCACCGGTTCCGGCATTGGTCCAATTTACATGATCCTTTGATGTCTGGATGGAAAGATCGATCTGTTCATTATTATAGCCACGGGCTTCAA
This sequence comes from Clostridia bacterium, assembly GCA_017427165.1. GTDB lineage: Bacteria > Bacillota > Clostridia > Christensenellales > Aristaeellaceae > Aristaeella. The sequence goes on along the minus strand of JAFRTK010000071.1, from coordinate 61,125 downwards.
CCTTAACATAGATTTTCTTCGGATCCGTGACAATTGTCTGATCAGGATCCGGGTTTTCTTCAATCACATAATATCTGTAGATCTTGCTGTCGCCTGTGATCTTGCCATGGTTGTCATGCGGGAAATCCGTATTGCTGATACCAAAGCTGGGGAATTCAATCTTGTCGGCGGCTTCGCTTTCGACCACCTTGTCATAGATTGTATGCCCAACATTCCCCGTCAGTTTCTGGAAATTGGTTCCATCCACCTCATACATGTGGAATTTGAATCTCTTGTCGCTATCCAGATCAGAACCGTCCTGATAGGTAAATATCTTGGCAATATTGACGCCTGTTTCTGCATATGCTTTGTAATTTCGCTGTGTACGGAAGAAGTGCCATTCACTGCCGTTATTGTTCTTAAACGTTCCTTTAGTCGCAATCCATCCCGTTCCGGAACCGGTCCCCTGCGGCTCTTCGACCATAGTATTTTCGCTGTATGTCGCAAGGAAAAGACCTGCCGGGCCATTCAACAGGTTCAGTTGCGTGGCTTCATATGCGTTGATCACTACATGGTTTAAAATATAGTTCTCAACATTCGTGTTGTGTGATGGGCTTCCTCCATTACCATTAGTATTGGAGTCAAGATCATTTACAATTGTTATTAAATTTCCGTTTGCATCGCGTTTGCAGACAGTAACTAGTTCTTTATACAGATTTACTGTTCTTCCGGGAATATTAATAACAATTGTCTGGCCTTCCAGTTTTTTGATCCGCCAGCCGGCTGAATTGAAATTAAAGTTTGTAGCATCTACATAAATTGTTGTATTGTCAGGATAATTGGTGGTATCGATAAGTCTGTTGTTGGTCGGCTTCACCATTGGCTTTTGTGTATAAGCCGCAGCATTATCGCTGAAATTGTTAATCAGCTTACCGACAAACTTGTTAACTTCAGTTTGCGGGGTATTGATCAGTGTAACTTTATGATTGTTGCTGTCTTGCTGGATATTCGTGCCTTTTTTATATAAGGAAGTATCAATATAGATGTCATCATTTGAAGTGTTTTGATTTGCGAATTTGAATGTCTTACCATCATAACCTTGCTCAATCGTCCCAATATAGAAAGGAACAGTGCCTCTGCCGGCAGCATCAACGTCAATCCGTGAAGCTTCCTTTTCCCGTTTGTAGCTCTTGACAGCACAGTTCGTTTCTGCGTGTTCTCCCTGATCCCATCTATTTGCAGTAATACCAAATTCCGCAGCAAATCCGAGCACGTCATAAGGCCCGATTGCTGTATCATAGGCAGTTAATTTTAAAGTGCGATTTGAAATACTGCTGTCTGCAAAGATGATTTTACTTTTGACTGTTGCACTGTCATTAAGCTGATGCTGCATATCATATCCGACAGCAGTATCAGTTTTCATATTTTTGGGAATAACATCTCCGTTGAATGTAGCCAAACCGAGTGAGACGATCTGCGCATTGCCGATATCAAAAGCATCCGTCAGCGGATTCCCGTCAATATCGGTAAAGCTCTCTGTCGGAGACAGGGGATCGCTGGTATACAATCCATCCAGAGTTTTAATCGGATCGGGAGAAATATAATACTTATACTCCGTATTGCTCCCGTTCTGCACTTTCAGGCACAGGTACAGATGATAATCTCCGCTGCTCAGATTCGCCTCCGCAGCTTTTCCATTCACATCCTGTAGATCAAGGGACACAGTATACGCCGCACCCCTCGTTTGCGTTTTCAGCGGATCGCTGCCGATTTCCTGCGTCCCCGGCGTAGCTGCCAAAGCTGCTGTCGGCAACATATTGAAAACCATCAGGAAAGCCATGAAGAAGGATAGAAGCCTTCTCTTGCTAAGTGCCATGGGTGATGCTCCTCTCTATCTGCAGAGTGATGGTTGATTCAGCGATGGTGTTTACTGATTATTCGTTCGGATACAGAGTAATCACTATCTTCCAGCAGTATGTCAGCGTTTCAGCATCAGCAACGTATACATACTGGAGTTCGTTTGCGGCTTCAACATCGTAATAGTTTTCTCCGTCATCCGGACTGTACTTCCACTGAACAGTATAGACATCGTCTTCAAGGAAGCCTTCCAGCGTTGCATCCAGGGTTACCGGTGTTCCGTAGTAAACAAGCTCAACACCGTCAAGCGAGGATGTGGCTGTAACACTTCTGATTACGAGTTCTTCCGCTCCTTCAGGCTTCAGAGTGATTATCAGAGCACTGCATTTCACAAATTGTATCTGTTCTTCTTCTGAGTAAACTCTGGCCCATTCTGTATGACGATTGATCTCAACCCATACTTCAGTTCCTGGATCCAGGTGAGCAACCACTTCTGCTTTTTCATTGTAGAGATCTGCACCGTCAGCAAGTGCTATTTGCGCTTTCCAGTAGCCATCCACCAGCATCTGCTCTTCAAAAGTGAGCTGTACTTCCATTTCTGCCAGTTTCAGGAATGTCTGCGTTTCATCCTCTGTGTAGATCTCTGCCCAGCCTTCGGCTTCGGCATCCTTGATCCAGAGTTCAGTGCCGGTTTCTGCAGTGCCGATCATCGCGGCGTCTTCTGTGGTATTGTCATAGAGGTTTGTACCATTCTGGTTCATAATCTGGACCTTGCGGTATCCCAGTTCAATCAGCTGTTCCTCAGTCAGGGGTTCCGCTTCTTCTGCGGTCTCTTCTTCTGTCTCTTCTTCTGTTGTTTCCTCTTCTTCTGTTTCCTCGGTCTCTTCCTCGGACTCAGCTTCTTCCGCGGTTTCTTCTTCGGATTCGTCTTCTTCCGCAGATTCTTCTTCGGTCTCGGCTTTTTCCTCGGTCACTTCAGTTTCGGCAACAGTTTCTTCCTCTTCTGCCGCTTCTTCATCAGTCTCCGCTGTTTCTTCGGAAACAGTTTCCGCTTCAGTTTCAACGGCTTCTTCAGCAGCTGCTTCTTCCGTTGTTTCTCCAACTGTTTCTTCTTCAGCATTCTCAACAGAAGTAGTATCTTCTTCTGTCTCTTCAGAATCAATTGCTTCTTCTGTTTCGTTTTCAGCGGAGATTTCTTCTGCTTCTTCTTCTTTCTCTTCCTCAGCAGCGTTCACTGTCGCGTGGATCTGATACTCAGCAGAGTATTCACCGTCAGCCAGGCGGAAACGGAAGAAGTTGTCCGCATTCTCTTCTGTCACTTCAACCGTCAACTTCAGGCCGTAGCCGGCTTTCTTCCACTCTTCGCTGTCCGCGGAACGGGTCTGCCAGACAATCTGGTTATCCAGTTCGATATCCGCATTGGCGTATACGGTGATCGTACCTTCTTCTTCATTATAGTTGGCGGTTACCCAGGTATTGATTGCCGGTTTGCTTTCTTCTGCCGGTTTTTCTTCAACAGGTTCCGTGTTTTCGCTGCTGTCTGTTACTTCTTCTGCAGTGTTTTCAACGGTTTCCGCACTTGTTTCCTGGGCATTCTCCGTGTTTTCGACTTCGGTCTGTTCCGTTTCGGTGATGCCTTCCTCGGCGGTTTCCGCGGGTTCCTCTGCTTCCTCGCTGTTCAGGTCCTCGCTGTTTTCTTCGTTCTTATTCTCTTCGGTGTTTTCAACGATTTCTTCAGCAGCCCCGTTTTCAGTCTCAGGAGCTTCAGTCGGTTCGTCAATCGTTTCGGTTTCTTCGTCGATTTCTTCTTCGGTCTCTTCCGGTTCCTCCACGGCCTTCGCTTCAGCGGTCAGCTTAAAGGTACCCTGGCCGGAAATCCCGATGATATACGTTTCGTTGTACTGAACCTTCATCTCGTAGGATTTGGTTCCGTCTTCATTCTCTGTGAAGCTCACAGCGTGCTCATTGATCCGCACCTGGATATTTCCGTTTGCCTGCAGAACCAGGACAATGTTCTGGGTCTTGGCAGCCTTGATGTAATACAGGATCTCGTCCGTTCCGGCAGATCCGGAGATTGCAGATCCGACCTTCATCTCGGTAATATTCTCATATTTCATTTCCGGAGTAATTTCCGGAGAATGTTCAGCGATGAATTCCGGATCGATATATCCGCCATTGTCATCCAGTTCTTCCAGTTCATCTTCGCTGTAATTCACAGGCTCATTGGCGAGCTCGTCGATTTCTTCATCAGCTGTATTGTTTTCAGGAACGACGGCTTCCTCATTGGTTTCGTTTTCATTGGCAAAAGTATTGTCTTCCTGAACGGGGGCGGCATTCAGGTCGGCAGCATCTTCCAGGGCAGAAGCAGTCTCCGCAGCAGTCTCTTCGTTCTGTGCGGGTGTTTCTTCCACGGTTTCAGGAGCAGTTTCCTGGGCGGGAGCTTCCTCGGCTGCTGCGGGAGCAGCTTCCTGGGCGGGAGCTTCTTCAGCTGCCGCGGGAGCAGTTTCCTGGGCAGGAGCTTCTTCAGCCGTCGCAGGAGCATTTTCCTGGGCAGGAGCTTCTTCAGCCACAGCGGGAGCAGCTTCCTGGGCAGGAGCTTCTTCAGCCGCCGCGGGAGCAGCTTCCTGGGCAGGAGCTTCTTCAGCCGCCGCGGGAGCAGCTTCCTGGGCGGGAGCTGCTTCAGCTGCGGCAGGAGCGGTCTCCTGGGCAGGAGCTTCCTCAGCTGTCGCGGAAGCGGTCTCCTGGGCGGGAGCTTCCTCAGCTGTCGCGGGAGCAGTCTCCTGGGCGGGAGCTTCCTCCGCTGCTGCGGGAGCGGTCTCCTGGGCGGGAGCTTCCTCCGCTGCTGCGGGAGCGGTCTCCTGGGCAGGAGCTTCCTCCGCTGCCACGGGTGCTGCTTCCGTTTCATTGTTTTCGGTCACAGTCGCTTCCGCAACGGGTTCCTGCGCTGCGGGCAATTCCGCATCAGGATCTCCGTTGGCAAACACCGTCACGATACTGGAAACCAGCAGCGCAATGATGCACAGCGCGGAAAGCAGTTTCTTGAACCGTTTCATCATGTTGCCTACCCCTTTTTTCCGTCGTCCTGGTAAATGTTACTTCCGGATCCATTTTCGGGCTTTCAACCCTGTTCCGTTACATAAAAGTTACATTTGGGTGGTTTTTCATGTTTCAACATGCCTAATTTTGGGCATACTGAGCCACTCAAATCATACCACAGAAATATATGATTTGCAACCATTTTAACCATATATGTTGCCTGTATGGCGTTCTGGTGCGGTTTTTGCCCTCCAGACGTTGGTTTTCAAAGGCTGGAACATTTCATTTTCCAGATTACTCCGTTTCTTTGCGGTCATTTTTCATGTAACCATTTTGTAGCTGAAATGCGCAATTGTCATTCAAGGATTGTCATTTATGTAACCGGAAAAAGGTGATTTATGGTCCGTTTTCTCCTGTTTTTCGACATCTTTCTGGATGATTCTGTTATTCCTGAAAACGTTTTAAAAGTGGGAAAACCTTGATATTTCGTCATTGGTATCGGTTTCATTTTTCCCGTTTCAGTTCTGTTGCTTCTCTGATTGCAATATCTGTTCAAGTGTTGCATCATTCGTGCAATTAATCTATTCCTCGTAAAAGTTGTACGCATAATAAAAAACAACTCCAGACCTTTGAATATCAAGGGTTTCCGGAGTTGCAGCAAATTGTTTTTTCTTTGTTTTCACTTGACGAAACAAAAAAGTTGTCCGTTTGTTTTTGCTTTGTTCAATCTATATTGTATTCAATATTTTCAGCGTTCCGTTTTTCTATGATGCCCATCATGGCTATGCCATCCGGTCCAGGCGGGAACGTGCCCAGTCAAACTGCTCATTCAGCATGTCTGTGTGGACGATTCCCTGCTTGTCAAACCCAGTTGCTTCAAACGTAAATGTATCCCGGTATCCGATCCGGTCAATAAACGCAAAAAAACGGTCAAAATCAATGTGTCCTTTTCCGGGCGCCAGCACCTTCAGATTGCTCCAGTCCATATATTCGCCGTCGTAATCATTGATATGGTAGTGGCGGATATGGTTTCCTTTCCACAGCCAGTCATATTCCGGCAGGTAGAGCATATCCATCTGGCGGTGGAAATCCGCCATCTTTGTATCATATATAAAGTGGATATCCGGGTATTCCCGGTACAGTTCCACCCAGTGGCTCATGGGATCCTCCAGGCACACCACATTTTCCACCAGCAGGTCAATATCATATTCCTCTGCTGTTCTCCGCAGGTCCCCGAAAGCAGCCAGGTTGTTTTCAAAATGGGTATCAGAAATGATGCCGTTCCAGAGATGGAGTACCATTTTATGTGCGCCGAGGCCGGCCGCCATACGGCAGTTGAGATGGAACAGCCGGAAAGCTTCCTGCAGTTCTTCCTCCCCGCCTATGGAAATATGCTCTGCCAGCGATTTCTCACAGTGCAGTACCGGTATATTGAACCGAAGTCCCTTCAGGAACGGCAGCACTTCATCCACCTGCGGATACCAGGTATCATACATCATGAATTCGAATCCGTCGCAGCGGAGCTGCGGCGCCAGGGTTTCCAGCAGATGGTAATCCCGCCCGTTCGGGCGGCCGATCAGCGCACCTGTGGAACATAAAATCTGCATACGGTTCTTCCTTTCAGTCCTGCCCATTGGGCAGTTTTTGCCGGGATTGCCGTGGAAAGAGATTCACCGGGCGTTTTTGCGCCCGGTGAATCTGAATATGCTGTATGCGGTTCCCCGCCGGTTTCCGGATCAGTCAAAGACCGCTTCGTCCTCTCCGAGGGTCTCGACCACTCCGGTATCGGGAGCTTCCGTCTCCGGCAGACCGAAGTACGCCAGCAGGATTGCCTGGGACCACGTCACCTGGGCGGTGATCACGTAGTTCTGCAGGTACGGGGTATAGAAATCATAGTAAATGTTCGAGTAGATCGGGATCGTCGGCAGCACTTCGTTATAACGGCGCTGGAAGGACATCCACTTGCTCACATACTGGAACACATCGCCGGGCTCCGTTTTCCGCATATCCACAGCCAGGTCGAACAGGTACTCATCATCCGAATACGTATTGTTCCACTGGATATGGCCGACCGTCTTGTCCGTGCTGTAGGTGATCGCCGGGTCCACGATCACGTGGAAGTTCGTGGCCAGGTAGATCATGTCCGTGGTGCGTTCCGTTTCGCGGTAGTAAGACCTCAGCAGCTCTTCCATGGGGGTGGGCACCAGCGTCAGCTTGATACCGGCTTCCGCCAGGTTGTCCACAAAGTTGCCTTCCTCAGACATGAAATCCGCCATGTGGTTGCCGGCAGGATACATCATCTTCAGGTCCAGGGCAACCAGCTCATCGCCGATCATCTTGCAGCGGACATCATCCGTTTCGGGATTGAATGTCTCGCCGTTCCGGTTCAGCGTCCAGCCGGCACGGTCCAGCAGCTTCTGTGCCTGTTCCACGTCAGCGGTGTACTCAGTCAGCAGGCTCGTTTCGCCGTCATTCCATTCGTCCGCCAGCGCGTCCCATGCCTTGACAGCCGCTTCGTATTCCGCTTCGGAGCGGACCCAGCGGTTCTTCAGCTTCAGCATCCGATCCAGTTCGTCTTCTTCATATTCAATGGGCGTTCCGATCGCGTCGGCTTCCGGCAGGAAGTTCACCGGGAATCCGATCCGGCGGGTCAGCAGCTGGTATTCCCACTGTTCCAGGCCGAAGTAGCCGTCCACACGGAGGCCGTTCGTTCCGCAGTATTCCTCAGTCAGCAGGTCGCGGTCCATACACCAGGCAATCGCCTGCCGGACTTCTTTCTCATTCACGGTTTTCCAGTCATAGGTGAAGGTCAGGAACGCCAGGCCGATCCGGGGATACGCCTGGTTTTCTACAGTGCCTTCACTGCCTCCGGCCAATCCCTTCTCCACCGTTTCCTTATAGGTCACCTTGTTGACCAGGTGCTTTTCGCCCGCGGCGATTTCTTCGATTACCGTATCGTTGTCCGCCACGGTGAAAGCGATCTTTTCAATGGAAGGAAGGACCAGTTCGATATCATTGCCTTCCGCGTCCTGTACGGGATTGCCGAAGGAATCCGTATCCTTCACGACACGGCCCTGTTCCCGGGCCTTTTCCCACGCGTTCGCAAGCGCGCCGCCGGGCAGGTTGTTGACCATCCAGGCACCCTTGAATTCGGGGTTGATTTCAAAGTGTCCGGTCACGCCGTCCCAGGATTTGATCACATAGGGACCGGTCACCTTGGAAGGATATGTGTTGTAGCCGGTTTCGGGATCCAGGATCGTCTTTTTCAGCAGGTCCGCTGTGTAGATGGGGGCGGACTTTTCAGCAATCCGGTAACCCACGGTTTCGCCCTGCTCGTTCAGCACGGGCTCTTCCACAGAATCTTCCGCATTGACAATCTTGATGCCCAGGGGGTTGTCCTCCAGGTCCTTGAAGCCGTAGACCACCTTGCACCCGGGAGCGATCACATCGATCGGATACGGGACGGTCATCAGCAGGCCGATCTCAAAGAAGTACGGAAGGAAATCCGGATCCAGCCAGATCCGCAGCTGGTAATCGCTCAGCACGGTGACTGCGGTCAGGTAGTCCAGGTCCTTGTCGGGATCCAGTGCTTCACCGGCCATGGCCTTGCGGCGGGCCGCGATATATTCATCGTAATCCACCAGGTGTTCAGCGCGGTAGATTTTTCCGCCGATCTCCTCGATCTCGGGGCTCATCATGAGCAGGAAGGAGAAGGCGTAATCCCATGCGGTGATCGGGGTTCCGTCGGAATATTTCAGGTTGTCCGCAATCCGGAGTGTATACTGCCGGTAGCCGTCATTGTCGGTTCCGACGAGCACTTCCCGCACCACGCTCGGATCAAACACATAGGTGCCCTGGTTCTGGTCCCAGTTGACCAGGTTATATCCGTGAATCAGCGCGCGGACGTCGATATCCGCGGTATCATTGCCGAACATTTCGGTGAAGAAATCGCCTTTGGTAATCGTCGGATGGGAGACGATCAGCTCATCCGGAAACTCGACTTCCTCCTGCGGCTCCTCTGCGGCAGCCAGCGGCAGGCAGGTCAGCAGCATAATGGCCGCCAGCAGCATGCTCAGGATTTTTTGCAGCTTGTTCACGTTAATCAGACCCTTTCTAATATATTAGGAACATCTTCAGGGATTCCGGCCGGTTTATCGGCGGATATCAGTCAAAGCAGTCGCCCACATGGTTGATGATTGTGTTGATGCCCAATGCGGTATTGTAATCTTCAAAATACGCGAAATCGCCGGTCGGAACCTTTCCGTTCTTTCCCTTGCCGGGCACTTCGGGAACGCGCGCGATCCGGTTGGTGAAGACCGTGCTGCTGCCGCTCACCTGCTTGCTCTGGAGGGTATAACCGACCGATTCCTGCTCTTCCCAGCTGTACTGCACGGGTTCACCGTTGATCTTCACCGGCAGTCCGGTTGCTGTAACCGTCCACCCGTTGGTTTCGTCCAGCACATAGACCGTGCCGAGCGGCTGCAGGATCATCGCCAGGGATTTCGGCCGGATCTGCTGGAAGTTGTTTCCGTCATCCCAGACCTTGCTCACAGTGGAGGCCGTCGTTTCCGGCGTGTAATTGTTCGTAATATTGTATCCGTTTACCACGGGGGTATACCATTCCACGGGATTTTCACCCACCGTATACCGGATTTCTGTGCCGTCAGCGTAATAGCGGGGCTTGCCGGCAAAGTTGGCTACCCAGCCGCCGTCCGCGGTGATGATGGCGGAATCCACTTCCGAGCCGTCCGCGTACAGGATGACGGTTACAGACTGCGGACGGTTGCCGTCCTTGTTGTTGTTATCGTTCCAGGTCTTGGTCACCGGGATATCAATGATTTCAATTTCCGGTTCCGGGGTCGGGGCAGGCGTGTAACGGTTGAACAGGACGGCAGTCGCCGTTCCGCTGCCGACCGTAATGCTCATTCCGGTCACGCTGTCACTGGTCAGGGTATAGGCCTGCACCAGGTTTTCGGCGTTCCGTTCCACCACGTAGTACGTGCCGGGCACCAGGTTATCCAGTGTATACTGGCCGCCGGTAAACTGGCTGTAAGTTACGGTCATCGGCATCCGGGGGTCCGGGCCGTTGATTTCAAAGCTCAGGGCGCCGGTGGAAGCCATCGGGTCTTCGTTCGGTTCTGCCGCCACCGGTTCACGGTAGGCATAGCGGAAGGACAGCGTCGCGGACTCCCCGCCCTTCACCAGCACAGCGTCGCCGACACGGCTGTTCGCGGGATCCATCTCATAGCCTTCCACCAGGGAATCAGCATTCTCTTCCTGCACCACATAGGCGCCGGGCAGGACGCTGCCGAAGCTGTAGGAGCCTCCGGCGATCTGTCCGTATGTCAGGGTTACCGGCATTTTCGGGTCAGGACCGGTCACTGTCAGCTTCAGGCCGCTGACATCCGCGCCCGCCGGGGCGCCGGAAACCGCCGCCTGCAGGGACAGGGTACCGGTCTGCAGGGTATTCGCAATCGTCAGTCCGGAGACCGCCGCGGTATATCCGTCGGGAACTGTTTCCTCTACAGAATAGGCAATCGCGTTCGTCTCGCCCTTCTTCGTCACAGGGAGGTTCTCCCAGGTCACCTTCCATCCATTGCCGGCGTTTGCGGTCTTCTCCGCGCCAAAGGGCTTTCCGTCCGCCAGCAGGCGTACCTGAACGGAGGCCGGCCGCACAGCGGCAGCGTTCTCATTGTCGTTCCAGGTGACCGTTGCGGCCGCAACAGTCTTCTTCACCAGGTGGGTATATGTAACCACGGTAATATCTTTGCCGGAGGAAGACTTGACATATCCGGCAACATCGGGAATCTCCCATTCGCTGCCGGCCGGGGCGGTCGCCTCACCTGTCCAGCCGTTCGCCTCGTTCAGGGCAACAGTCTGCCCGCCGAGCGAAACCGATACGTCTTTCCGCAGGTTATCGTAGTTGTCCTCATCCGCCCACTCCACGGTGATATACCGGGTGACGTTGTCAGTGCCTTCCGCAAGGGAAGTGCAGACTCCGCAGCCGATCATCAGCGCGAGCGCGCACACGACAGACACAATCCTCTGCAGCTTTCTCTTCATCTTTTTATCTCCCTTCGGTGATATTCCGAAAAGCTTTGATGGAAAAACAACCCGTTTTTTGGGCATATAAACTCGAAAATAATTATATGAGAACAAACCTCAAAATGCAAGTGCAAATGATACAAAGACAGCACAATCCGGCAAGTCTTTTTGCCGGATTGTGCTGATTTATTTGTACGCAAATTGTTTGTTTATTGTTTCTTCTCCTCATCCGCCGGATCTGCGGTTTTCCGGCCCCGCCGGCTTCCGCTGCTCAGCCCGGTGCCCGCCTGCTCGATCCACCGCCGTCCCGATGCTTCCCATGTGCGTTCGGAAATGATGTAACGCGGACGGTGTTTGGTTTCCATGTAGGTTTTTCCGATATACTGGCCGATTACACCCAGACTGATCAGCTGGATGCCGCCCAGCAGGCAGATGATGCAGATGGTGGAAGCCCAGCCGGCCACGGCATTCCCGGTTGCCGCCTGGATCACCGCCCAGACCATCAGGATCAGGCCGATGACGCTGAATACCATGCCCGCGCCGGTAATCAGGGTGATCGGTTTCACGGACAGGCTGGTAATGCCGTTGAAGGCCAGCGCGATCATCTTCCGCAGGGGGTAATGGCTTTCGCCGGCCAGCCGTGCCGACCGTTCATAGTACACCTTCGTGGAAGGGAATCCGACCAGCGGCACCATCCCGCGCAGGAAGATGTTCACTTCCTCAAAGTCCGCAAATTCCGCGAGCACCCGTGCGGAAATCAGCCGGTAATCCGCGTGGTTGAACACCACTTCTGCCCCCATGGCGGTCATCAGCTTGTAGAATCCCTCGGCGGTCACCCGCTTGAACCAGGTGTCGGTATCCCGTTTCGAACGGACACCGTAAACCACCTCGTATCCGGCCAGGTACTGGTCCACCATCTCGTCCATCGCGTTGATGTCGTCCTGCCCGTCACAGTCAATGGAAATCGTGATATCGCAGCGGTCCTTCGCTTCCATCAGCCCGGCAAGCACCGCGTTCTGGTGCCCGCGGTTCCGGCTCTGGCTGATGCCAAGGCACCGCTCGTCATTCTCCGCCAGCTCCCGGATAATCTCCCAGGTCCGGTCGGTGGATCCGTCGTTCACAAACAGCACCCGGCTGTTCCGGCTGATCTTTCCGTTCTCCGCCAGCTGAGCCAGCTTCTGGGTAAACACCGGTGCGGTCATCGGCAGCACCTTTTCTTCGTTATAGCAAGGGATAATGATCCACAGAATCGGTCTTGCTTCCATATTTCCGGTCCATCCTTCCGGGCTGCGGAAACGCTTTTCCGGGTTTCCGTGCCCTGTTTCTTTCCGGTTATATAACGTCCCGAACATTATATTCCATCCCGGCTGGCGTTTCAAGTGTGCTTGATTCCGCAGGCCGGTATAGTGTATACTGTTTTCCCGGAAGGAAGGGAAAACAATGGCCACAGGAAAGCAGACCCGTCGCCCGCGGAAGCGTTGGAAGAATCGCCGTGCTGTCAGTATCAGCCGGATCATGGCGTTTGCCTTCCTGGGCATTATCCTGGTGGGCACGCTGCTGCTGAACCTGCCGGCGGCTTCCCGTTCCGGGCACTCCGCGGGGATTGTGACATCCCTGTTCACCGCCACGTCCGCCACCTGTGTGACCGGCCTGGTGCTCCGGGATACCTGGACCCAGTGGAGCCTCTTCGGCCAGCTGGTGATCCTGCTGATGATCCAGATCGGCGGTCTCGGCTTTATGTCCGCGGCCTCCCTGGCCTACATGACGCTTCGCCGGAAAATCGGCATGCGGGAGCAGATGGTCATGGCGGAAGCCATCGGATCCAGCAGCATGAGCAACATCGTCGGCCACCAGCGCCGCCTGCTGGCCCGCGCCTTTGCGGTGGAAGCCATCGGCGCCGCCATCCTCACCGCGCGGTTTTCAGCGGATTATCCCTTCGTCCAGGCGCTGAAGCTGGGCATCTTCCATTCGATTTCCGCCTTCTGCAACGCGGGTTTTGATATCCTGGGCTTCCGGGAACCGGGCATCAGCTTCATGCAGATCCATACCGATCCCATCGTCTGCATCACAGCTGCCGCCCTCGTCATTCTCGGCGGACTGGGTTTCCTGGTCTGGGATGATGTGCTGCGGGAAAAGAATCCCCGCCGCTGGAATGTATATACCCGCCTGGTTCTGGTCACCACCGGTGTCCTTCTCCTCGGCGGTATGCTCTCCGTCTGCCTGCTGGAGTGGAATAATCCGGCCACGCTCGGTTCCCTGCCCTTCGGGCAGAAGCTGCTGGCCGCCTTCTTCCAGTCCATGACACTCCGCACCGCCGGGTTTGCCGGGCTGGATCAGTCCCTGCTGACACCCGCCGGAAAAGCGGTCTCCATCTTCCTGATGCTGATCGGCGGCTCCTCCGGCTCCACCGCGGGCGGCCTGAAAACCGTCACGTTCGTGGTCCTGCTGATGTTCCTGTGGAACCGGATGCGCGGCAGGTACACGGTCAGCGTCTTCCACCGCACCATTTCGGACGATCATGTGCTGAACGCCATCACGATCTTTATCCTCATGATCACGCTCAGCTTTATCGGCGCCACGGTGATCTGCGCCACCTCCCAAGTGGATTTCGGGGACAGCCTGTTTGAAACCGTTTCGGCGCTCGCGACCGTCGGCCTGTCTGCCGGCGTGACTCCCCGCCTGAGCCTGCCGGCGCGGTTGATGATCATCATCTTTATGTACTTCGGCCGGGTCGGTGTGCTGACCCTCAGCGTCGGCTTCCTGAAGAAGAAACCGGCTGGCGAGAAATATACCTATGCCCATACCGATCTGCTGATCGGCTGACGGAAGGAGTTTTGCGGATGAAATCCTATATTGTCATTGGCCTGGGCCGTTTCGGTGCGGAAATGGCGGTCAAGCTCTATGAATGCGGCGAAGATGTACTGGCCATGGACACGGACGAGGCCCTCGTGGACAAGATCGCGGACCGGGTCACCCGGGCCGTCGCTGCGGATGCCAAGGATGTCGATGTGCTGAAGAAGCTCGGCGCCGGCAATTTCGACCGTGCGGTCGTGGCAGTCGGTTCGGACCTGGCGGCTTCCGCCCTGATCACCATGAATCTCAAGTCCCTGGGCGTGCCGTACATCCTCTGCAAGGCCCATGATGACACCTACCGGGAAATCCTGGAAAAGCTCGGTGCCAGCCGCGTCATTATCCCCGAGCGGGAAATGGCCGACAAGCTGTCCCTGGGCCTCACTTCCGCCGGAATCATGGAATATATCGAGATTTCGGATGAATACGGGATTGTGGAAATGGCCCCGCCAGAAGCCTGGCTCGGAAAGTGTATCCGGAACCTGGACCTGCGCCGGAAATACAACGCCAACGTCATTGCCCTGCGCCAGGGGGATGAGCTGTGCATCCCGCCGGATATCGACGCGGAGCTGGATGAAAACACCACCCTGGTCATGCTCGGCAGCTACGAGATGATCAACAGCCTGAAATAACCTTCCCGGAACGGAAAAGAGCGGAAGCAGTCGCTTCCGCTCTTTTGTATCAGGTTCAGTCGGTTTAATCTTCGCCCTCGTTTTCCGGTTCTTCTTCCGCGTCATCGGGAAGTTCCGGGAAAAGCTCTTTCCCGCATTCCGGGCACAGGCATTCCTCGTCGAAATCCACGTCGTCCGCATCAAGCTGCACGGTCGCGCCGCAGTGGGGGCATTCATACTCGATGAAGCCTTCCCCGAATTCCCCGTCCTCTTCTTCAGCCAGGTCTTCGTTTTCGTCGTCGTACAGGTCCGCTTCCAGGTCCGCCAGATCCTCGTCGATGCTCTCCACGTAGTCGCTCAGCTCTCCGTGGGATTCTGCCAGGGCTTCAAAGGAATCCCCCACCTCGCCCAGCACGTCCAGAATCTCCAGGATCAGCCGGTTGGAATCCTTCTCGGGATTCAGCTTCATTCCTTCTGCAAGTCCCTGCAGGTAACTGATTCTGTCTGTCAGCTTGCTCATGGTTCGTTTCCTCCGTATCGGCTGTCGGTTGCTCAGGCGCGCTTCAGGTATTCACCGGACCGGGTGTCGATCTGGATCTTGTCGCCGGTGTTGATGAACAGCGGAACCTGCAGGCTGAAGCCGGTCTCCAGCGTGGCGGGCTTGTAGGTGTTGGAGGCGGTATCGCCGGCGAAGCCGGGCTCGGTGTCCGTCACCTCAAGCACGACGAAGTTCGGCGCTTCCACGGAGAACGCGCTGCCCTTGAAGAAGCGCACGGTCACGTTGGTGCCTTCCTTCACGAAGGGGATGGCGTCTTCCACCTGGTCCTTGCTCAGGGGCAGCTGTTCATAGGTTTCAACATCCATGAAGTAGTACAGGTCGCCGTCGTTGTAAACGTACTGCATTTCCTTGGTCTCGATCATGGCCTTGGGCATTTTGTCCGTGGGGTTGAAGCTGCGCTCCACCACGGCGCCGGTCATGACGTTCTTGATCTTGGTGCGGACGAAAGCCGCTCCCTTGCCGGGCTTCACGTGCTGGAAGTCCACGATGTTCCATACGCCGCCGTCCCACTCAATGGTGATGCCCTTTTTGAAATCTCCCGCTGTAATCATTCGCTCTTTCCCTCCGTTTTGATATTCGTTCTTTCCCTTTATGTTACAGGATGATCAGATGCTTATCCGCCGTCGTCAGCGGTACGCAGCCGTTTTCCTTTACCAGGCATGTGTTCTCAATCCGCACGCCTCCGAGCCCCGGAATATAGATACCGGGCTCCACCGTGATCACCACCCCGGCCTTCAGCACATCGCTGCATCCGGTGCTCAGGCGCGGTTCCTCGTGGATGTCGATTCCAACCGAGTGGCCCAGCCCGTGGCCGAACCTTCCGGCATAGCCGCGCGCGTCGATGTAATCCCGTGCGAGCTTGTCAATGTCGGAGCAGACCTTGCCGGCCGCCAGCGCGTCCTCGCACATGGACTGTGCCCGCAGCACCGTCTCGTAGATCTTCTTCATCTCGTCGGACGGTTTTCCGAACGCCACGGTCCGCGTCATGTCAGCGCAGTAATGGCCGACCTTTGCGCCGAAGTCCATCGTAATCATGTCCCCTGTGCGGATTGTCCGGTCGCCGGGAATCGCGTGCGGCAGGCTGCCGTTCTCGCCGGAGGCGACGATCGTGCTGAACGCCAGTTCTTCGGCTCCCAGCCGGAACATCGTGAAGTCCAGCTCCACCTGGAGTTCCTTCTCGGTCATTCCCTCGCGGATCTTCGGCAGGATCGCGCTGAACGCTTCCGATGTGATGTCGCATGCCTTGCGGATCGCCACCACTTCCGCCGGGGTTTTCACCTGGCGCAGCTTCTGGGGCGCCTGGTTCAGCGGAACAAAGGATACTTCCTCGCCCACTGCGGCACGCAGCGCCTCGTAGCGGTCCACGGAGAGGTAATTGGTTTCCGCCCTTACCTCCGTGATCCCGGCGGTGTGAACCAGTTCCGCCACGATCTGGGTGGCCTTCCGGTCCTTGTCGGTCATCATGACCTCAAATCCCGGCGCCTGCCGTTCCGCCTGTTCCGTATAGCGGAAGTCCGTCACAATCACCCGGCGTTCTGCCGAGATGTATACCAGGCCTTCCCCGGAGTACCCTTCCGTCAGGTAGAACATATTGGACGGATCATGCACCACCACGGCCGTTTTCGGCCCCAGGTGCAGCAGATCCAGCAGTCTGTCTGTTGCAGCCATTCCAACCTCGCCTTTCCGGCGCATCCGCATGCGAACACACCTACCGTGTATTTTAACATATCCGGCCCGTTTTGAAAAGAAAAAAATGACAGGACGGAAATCCGCCCTGCCATGGTTTCATTCGGTTTATCCTTCGAGGATCGCTTCCGCCATCTTGTCCCGGTCGCAGACCGCGGTATGGCGTACCGGAAGCTCCTTCAGCCGGCGTACCTGTTCCGGCATCGGAATGCCGGTCAGCTTCTCCAGCTGTTCGCTCGCGGTAAACGGATCATCGGTTTGTTCCCCGCCGATCGCCGCCAGCACATCCGCCGCAAACTTATACGGGCTGGCCGTGCCCACGATCACCGTCGGCGTGGCGTCGTTGGTATCCTCCCGGAACCGGCGCAGCACATGCCCGGCCACTGCCGTATGCGGATCCATCAGGTAGCCGTCATGCATGTACCGCCGTTTGATCTCCGCCACGGTATCCTTGTTGTCGGCATAATCGCCCCGGAAGATATCCGCCAGCCAGTCGCGGCGCTGCTCGCCCACGGAATAGCTGCCGGATTCCTTCAGCTGTTTCATCCACACGCGGATTAAGTCACCGTTCCGGTCCGCCGCCTCATACAGCAGGCGCTCGAGGTTGGAGGAAACGAGGATATCCATGCTCGGGCTCAGCGTTTTGAAGAACGTGCGGTGGGTGGAGTAGATACCGGTGTTGAAGAAGTCCGTCAGCACGTTGTTGCGGTTGCTCGCGCAGATCAGCTGGTTCACCGGCAGGCCCATGCACCGTGCGTAGTAGCCGGCCAGGATATCGCCGAAGTTGCCTGTCGGCACGCAGAAGTTGACCGGGTCGCCGACCACGATTTCTCCCTGGCGGATCAGGTCCGCGTATGCGGAGAAGTAATAGACCACCTGCGGTACCAGCCGGCCCAGGTTAATGCTGTTGGCGGAAGAAAGGATCTTTCCCTTTGCGGCCATCTTCTCCGCGAAATCCGCGGATCCGAACAGTTCCTTCACGCCGGTCTGCGCGTCATCGAAGTTGCCCCGTACGGCGATCACCCGCGTGTTGTCCCCACCGGTGGTCACCATCTGCAGCCGCTGTACATCGCTTACGCCGTCCAGCGGATAGAATGTGATACAGCTGGTTCCTTCCACGTCCCGGAATCCTTCCAGCGCCGCTTTGCCGGTATCTCCGCTGGTTGCCACCAGGATGCAGATTTCCCGGTCCTCATGGTTTTTCCGGGCGGACATACGGATCAGGTGCGGCAGCAGCTGCAGCGCCATATCCTTGAACGCCAGCGTTGGCCCGTGGAAAAGCTCCATCACCCAGGTATTGCCGTCCAGCTTCTTCAGCGGCGCCACCGCCGGATCATTGAAGCGGTCCCCGCCGTAGGCGGCCTTCACAGCCTCTTCAATTTCGGGAATGGTGAAATCCTCCAGGAAGAGCTTCAGCACGTTGACCGCGCGGCTGATATAGTCCATATCCGCCATCTCGGAAATCTTGCTCAGGCTCACCGGCGGAAACATGGCCGGCACATACAGCCCGCCGTCCGGCGCGATGCCCTGCAGGATCGCCTGGCTCGCCGTAACGCAGTTTTCGCCGCGGGTGGAAAAGAATGACATGGAATCAACCATCCTCTCTGCAAAAAAGAGGCGTGCGTGATACCGCCGCCTCTTTCGGGATCGGGTCTGTGCGGTATTCGTCAGATCAGATAGGCTTTCAGGAACTCCGGTACATCCGCCGGATCCGCGCTCAGGCTCAGCACGAAATCAACATCATGCTTGCTGCCCAGCTCAGCCAGGGTCTTCACAACGGGCTCAGTGTCCTTCAGGTCGGTGTGGCACAGGTTCAGGAAAGCATCGATAAACACGGTGCCGATATCGAAATTGGACGAGAGCATGCCGCACAGGAAGCCGATAAACATATCGGCATTGTGAATATGATAATCTTCGGCGTTGATAAAGCGGACCTTGTGGTCCACGTCGAACATATAGCGATTGTCATCATCCAGGAAAACGACATCGTGTACCGCTTCCCGGGCCGTGGTATTGGTCAGGTCAATCAGCCGCTTCGTTTTGCCGGAGCCCTTCTTGCCTGCGATTACCTGTATCATGGGGATACGCCTCCTTTTATGGGTTTTTCTCTGCGGTCATTATACGCTATTTTCTTTCTTTGCGCAACGTGTTTTTCCGCTGTACCGTTCCTGCTTTTCAGTCATTGTCCCGCGGGCGTTCGTCGCCCTTTCGCGCGTGGCAGACCGTCCGGTAATCGCAGTACCGGCACGCGGTATCGTCTCCGCTGCCCCGGGGTTCTGCCGCGACATGGCCGTCCCGGATCTCCCCGCACAGCTCCGCGGCCTTTTCCACAGCGGCGTTCATCGTTTCCTGCATGGCAGCTTCATCCATGGCCCACCAGAGTCCTTTGGCCACCGAGCCGTCATTGTTGAATACCTTGTCCACGGAGTATGGCCGGATATCCCGATCCATGGCGGCTACCACATCCGGTTCCGCGGTGACCATTCCCTTCATCCGGACGCTCTTCAGTCGTTCCGCTTCCACCGCGGCGGGATTCGTTTCCTCTGTGCTGATCTCCTTGTCCAGCACCGGGAAGAACATCGCGCCGGCGGGTCTGGCACCGGGATAGGCTTCCGTTGCCGCCTTCAGGTAGATCATCAGTTGCAGCTGCTCGCCGGTCGCCATCTTTTCCGGGTCCGGCTTCTTCTCGCGGCTCTTGTTGTCCACAACCCGCAGCCAGATCCCTTCTCCGTTTTCGTAAGTGTCAATCCGGTCAATGGTTCCGCGCACCGCCACCCGGCTTCCGTCCTTCATCGGCAGGATCAGCGGCGGCAGCGAGCCGTCGCCCGTCCCGAAACGCCGTTCCGTCGCGATGGTCCGGAAACTGCTGTTGGCGGCAAATCGGGTCAGCGCCCATGCCGCGTGGTGGACCCGGCGCTGGTAGCTTTCCCCCTGCCAGATGCCGAGGGCATCCTCCTTCAGGGGACCTTCCGACCATTCCGCCGTGAGGGCATCGCAGATCCGGTCCATCATCCGGTCCGCTTCCTCATGGCTGATATCCGGCCATCCCGGCGTCATGTCCGCGGCCTGCAGGTACCGCTCCAATGCCGCATGGAAGAACGTTCCGGCATCGCTGGCTTCAAAGTCAAACGTTTCCCGCTGTACCGGGCGCAGTCCGTACTCGATGAAGTGCCGGTACGGGCATGCCGCGAATCCTTCCAGCCGGCTGATGGACATCTGGTCGGTGATAAACAGCCTCCGGGCCGTTTCCGGCTCGATCGCCTGTCCGCCCCGTTCATCCCGCACGTTCCGGATCATGCCGGCGATCGTCCGGCCGTATGTTTCATCGTGCAGCAGGCTCAGCAGCGCCTGTTCCCATTTCGCGTGGTCCGGCACGTCTTCGCCTTCCCGCACCGCGCCCAGGAATACGCCGGCCTCCTCCGCCGCCGCTTCCCGGCTCTCCGGGCAGGGGCCGATTCCGCCCTCCAGCGCGCTGCCTTCTTCCGCCAGTGCGGGGAACAGCCGCCGTACCATGCCGATCAGGCCGTCCTCCGGCCGCACCGCGCCCTTTTCATCCCGCAGGCTGCGCGTAATCCGCAGCCGCTTTTCCGGCAGCGACAGCGTCCGGTAATAGTCACACCGGCGGATCATGCTCCGCCGCTCCCGGCTGGCGCCGATTTCCCGGCCGGTCGCGCTTTCCATCGCGGCGCGTTCCCGGTCTGTCAGCCATCCGCTGGCCGGCGCGGCCATAATGCCTTCCTGCACTCCGGTCAGCACCAGCGCGTCCACGTTGCCCGCCAACATATGGCCGACCTCGCCGATTTCCACGCCGTTTTCATGCTCCGGCAACACAGCGACCTCCGCGCTTTCCAGCGCGGTTTCCAGGAGGCTCCGCATATCCCGGATCGATGCCCGCCGCTTTCCCAGCAGCGCCCACAGCTGGTCCAGCAGTTCCATCAGCATCTGCCACACCTGCCGGTCCACCACCGCCTCACGGTACATTCCCCGCGCAAGCAGCCGTTCCTCCCGCTCCTTCAGGCGGTTCCATACGTCCTCCGCCTCCAGGAAGTGAACCACTGCCTCCACGGATTCCGCCGCGTTCCGGGCTTTTTTCAGTTCTTCCCTCAGCGCTTCCACCGGCCGGACCAGGCGGTTCCGCAGCGCTTCCGCCTCCGCGGCGTCCTCGCCCCGGGTAAACGGCGCCTGCCACTGGTTCCGGCTGATTCCCCGGGCCAGCGCGTAATTTTCCAGCCGCCAGGCTTCATCATCTGTCAGCGTGCTGAATCCGCTCTGTGCGACATCCATCACGGTATCGGTCTGGTATCCGTCGCTCAGGCACCGCATTGCGCCCAGCAGCATCCGGCATACGCCGTGGGATGCCGCCGGTGTTTTTTCCGCGCAGAAGAACGGAATTCCGCTCAGCTTCAGCCGGGCCAGCAGGATACTGTTTGTCCCGGTCCCGGCTGGAAGCGCCACCGCCATCCGGTGCCACGCGATTCCTTCCCGGTGCCATTTCAGCAATGTTTCAGCGGTGTCCGCCGCTTCCTCCGCCGGTCCGGCGCCGGCATACAGCGTGATTTCCCCGCCGTCCTCTCCATCCCACGGATGTTCCTCATCCGCAAACAGGTACCGGTCCAGCCACTGCAGCGGTTCCGCCTGCCCGTCCCGTTTCCGGTCGGTCCAGGTCAGTTCCGTTTCCCCGCCGGCTTCCTTCAGCGCTTTTTTCAGGGCTTCCGCGCTCCGCCGCTGCTCGTCGAATACCCGGCCGTCCGGCGCTTCCTTCCGGTCCATCATCAGGAACACCGTCACCCGCGCCGCCAGCGCGCTCACGCTCACCAGCAGTTCCCGGAGATCCGGCCGGATACTGTCAAATCCGTATACCAGCACCTCATTCCCGCTCCACAGCCGGTACCGCTCCATCTGGTTCACCATCCGGGTCCAGGCGGTTTTTTCATCCTCAAAACGTTCTGCCACCAGTTCCCCGTATGCCTGCCGGATCCGGCACAGGTCCTCCAGCTTGGCCTTTTCCGCGCCTTCCGCCTTTTCCTCCGCGTACCGGGCCAGTTCCTCCCCGGTCATGCCGCTTTCCTGCAGCTCGTCCAGGGCTTCCCGCACCCGGCCGACCGCTCCGGGCAGGTCTCCGGTTCCCCGGTAATACACCAGTTCATCCGCCCGTTCAGTCATCGCGCGGTGAATCGCCATCGACCGGCCGAACGCGTCCAGGGGCCGCAGGTCCCCGGTGCCGGCCGCTTCCTGCACCTGCCTGCGCAGTTTTTTCGGGCTGATCACGTCGATATCCAGCAGCCCGGGCAGCCGGAGCCCGGTGATCAGGCCGCGTTCCGCCTGCAGCGTCAGCTGTTCCGGCACATACAAAACGACCGGGCGCCCTTCCCGGCGTCCTTCCGCCGCTGCCGCCAGAACCTCCGGCCACAGCCTGCCGTTTCGTCCCCCGACGATCCGGATCTTCCGCATACTGCCCCTCCCCGTGGAATGAATCAGGAGGAGATCCCGGCCCGGTACCGTACCGGGCCGGAAATCTCCTCCGTCCTGTTATTCGTTTGTGCCTTCCGCAGCGTTTTCCTGTCCGAACTGCAGCACCGGAATGGTCGTGCCGCCTTCACCCGCCATGTACACGGGCAGCTTGCCGTCCCAGGCCTTGATCTCGTTCGAGCGGATCAGGTTCTCGGTCAGGCTTTCCGCGATCATCTTGTTCGCTTCCGCTTCCGCTTCACTGCGGACCTTCAGCGCGTATGCATCCGCGTCCGCGTTGATCTTCGCCACATTGGCTGCCGCCTCGGCGTTGATGCGCTGCCGTTCCGCCTGCTGCTGCGTTTCCATGGTCATCTGGGCCTGTTCAATCTCCGCCTGCAGCTTCCGCTGGGCCGCGACCTGCTTCGCTTCAACCGCGTCGGTGAACGCGTCGGTGAAGTCAATGTTCTCAATGCTCAGGCTGATCACGTTGATGCCGTAGCTCTGCAGTTCCTCGCTCAGCCCGTCCCGGATGGATTCACTCAGCTTCTGGCGGTTCGCCACCAGGTTCTCCGCGGTGTACTTGCTGAACACGCCCTTGGTAATCTCCAGCATCCGGGGATAAACGAGCTTGTTGAAGTAGTCCGTGCCGACCTCCTTGAAGAGGTTCATGGCCGTGCTCTTGTTGATGGCATAGTTGATGCTGCCGGTGATGTTCACCTGCTGGATATCGCTGGAGAACGCCTCCGTCGTAAAGGTGGTCTTCTGCTCGCGGTTATCCATCGAGATGATCTGCTGGAAGGGGCTCTTCAGGTGAAGTCCGGCTTCCAGGGTCATGTTCTCCACCTTGCCAAAGGTAGTCACAATGCCGGTATAACCGGTCTGTACCGTTGCCGTGCACATCGCGCCGATAATCACCAGTGCGAGCACCAGAACGCCCGCGATAATCAGTCCTTTTTTCTTCATGGTTTTCCTCTCCTTTTCCGTCTTTGCCGTGTCCGGCCTGCCTCCCCGGATCACGCGTTTATTATATCCGCTCCGCTGCGCCGGATAAACGGCCGCTTCGGAAAATTAACGTGCATTATTTTTCTTCTGTTGTGCCGCAAAGAAGAAGGCGTGGTCCCGTTCCGGGATATTCCCTTCGCGGGGCTCACGCCTCCGGTTCCTTCACAATGTCATCTCTCGGTGCCTCTGAAGAACAGTGCCAGCGTTCCGGGACCCGCGTGCGCGCCGATCACCGAACCGATTTCGGTAATCAGGTTCACATCCTTGCCGTATTCCTCTTTCAGGATTTCCTTCAGTTTTTCGGCGTCTTCCATGCAGTCCGCCTGGGAGATGAAGATCGGGGAACCGTCCAGGATCGTCTCGCCCAGCTTTTCCGCCATCGTGCGGATGGATTTTTTCCGTCCGTGCACCTGGGTCATCTTGATCAGGTGCCCTTCATTGTCCACATGCAGGACCGGCTTCACGTTCAGCGCCGTGCCCAGCAGGGCCGTCGCGGTGCTGATCCGGCCGCCCCGTTTCAGGTACTTCAGGTCCTCCACGGTGAACCAGTGGCAGATATGCAGCTTGTCAGCCTCCAGGGCGTCCGCGTTCTCGTCCAGGCTCATGCCGTTATCCTTGTTCAGCTTTCCAAGGTAAACAAACAGGCCCTGCCCGGCGGATGCCGCCAGGGAATCCACCACCCGGATCTTCCGTTCCGGATACTTTTCCGCCAGGGCATTCGCCACCTTTTTGCCGTTCTCGCACGTCACGCTCAGCCCGGAGGAGAAGCCCAGGTACAGGATATCCTTCCCAGCTTCCAGGATCGGGGTAAACAGGTTGAAGAACGCGTCCTCATTCACGGCGCTGGTCTTGGCAACCCGGCCGCTCCGCATTCCGGCATAGAACTCTGCCAGTGGCTGCTCATGTTCCTTTTTCTCGACTCCGTCGTCGGTAAACAGGTACGCCAGGCATATCAGCCCGATGTCCCATTCCTTCAGCATTTCCGGCGAAATATCGCATCCGGAATCGGTTACCAGTACATACTCAGCTCCCATGGCAGGTCCCTCCGTTTCTGTTATCTGTGTTTCAGCAATCAGGGTTAGTTATATCATACTTCCCCGATTAAATCAAATCCGCGATGTCCGTGTTCACGCCCTTGATCAGCACCTTCGC
Organism: Clostridia bacterium; assembly: GCA_017427165.1. GTDB lineage: Bacteria > Bacillota > Clostridia > Christensenellales > Aristaeellaceae > Aristaeella. The sequence goes on along the minus strand of JAFRTK010000071.1, from coordinate 36,897 downwards.
GCCCTGGGCCGCTTCAGCGGAGTCCGCGTGGGCCAGCAGCCACTTGTTGGCCGCCCACAGGATGCCGTCCTCATCGTTCTTCACGGTGATTTCCGGCTTGGCTAGGTTCGTGCCCTTCGGCAGGACCACGATCACCTTGAAGCCGTCGCCCTTCTTCGCGCTGCAGGGGGCATAGTGCAGGGTCGTCGCGTACACTTCCACCAGCACGCCGGCGGGGCACTTGTAGGCGACCACCTTTTCGGTATCCAGCTCGCCGTTCACCAGGTCCTCACGCTTGGCCAGCAGCAGGATAAAGTCGTTCGTGCCGACGTTCAGCTCGCTGTCCCGGTGGTATTCCAGGCAGTTCAGCTTCGTGTTGTGACCGTTGCACCAGCCGATCTGGATAGGCATTCCGCCGTATGCGTTGTTCTTCAGTTCCTCCGCGATCGGCAGCGCCATCAGCTCCGCCTGTTCCGGCACGTAGTCCACGCCGTCCGGCAGGGGGGTTACCTTGTCCAGGGTGGCCAGCAGCTCTTTCACGTCATAGCCGCCCAGCACCTGGCCGTAGTTCTGGAAGGAAGGATCCATTACCGACAGGATTTTCATGTTTGTTGCCTCCTTTTTATATCCGGTTGAGGGTTTCCCTCAACTGAGTTTCCGTTCTGTTCCGTCAGAAATTCTTTGTCAGGTCATACCGCTCGTAGAATTCCTTCCGGTAGTCCAGCAGGCGGTCCTCCGCGATCGCCTCCCGGATTTCCTCCATCATGTGGATCAGGAACCGGAGGTTGTGGATGGACGCCAGGCGCCCGGCCGTAATCTCCTTCGCGTTGAACAGGTGGCGGATATACGCGCGGGTGAAATTCCGGCACGCGTAGCAGTCGCACGCCTCATCCAGCGGGGAAAAGTCATGCGCGTACTTTCCGTTCTTCACCACGACGCGCCCGCGGCTGGTCATCACGGAGCCGTTCCGGGCGATTCGGGTGGCCAGTACGCAGTCGAACATATCCACCCCGCGGATCACGCCCTCGATGAAGCAGTCCGGTGTGCCCACGCCCATCAGGTACCGGGGTTTTTCCTCCGGCATGTAAGGCATGATTTCGTCCAGCATTTCGTACATCACGGGCTTCGGTTCACCGACGCTCAGCCCGCCGATGCCGTATCCGATGAAATCCATATCCCGCAGTGTCTTGGCGCTTTCCACCCGCAGGTCCTTGTAGAACGCCCCCTGCACGATACCGAACAGTGCCTGGTCTTCCCGCGTATGGTACGCCTTGCAGCGTTCCGCCCACCGGTGCGTCCTTTCCATATTGACCTTCGCCGTCTCCCAGTCGCACGGATAGGGCGAGCAGACATCAAACGCCATCGCGATATCGGAGCCCAGCGTCTCCTGGATATGCATGGATTCCTCCGGGCCGATAAACTGCCGGGATCCGTCCAGGTGGCTCTGGAAGGTAACGCCTTCCTCCTTGATCTTCCGGATACCCGCCAGCGAGAAAACCTGGAACCCGCCGCTGTCGGTCAGGATGGGCTTGTCCCATCCCATAAAGCGGTGCAGCCCGCCGGCCTCGCCGATCAGGTCCTCGCCCGGCCGCAGGTGCAGGTGGTAGGTATTGCTCAGCAGGATTTTCGTCCCAATCTCTTCCATTTCCCGCGGCGTCATGGCCTTCACACAGGCACTGGTGCCCACCGGCATGTAGATCGGTGTCGGAATATCCCCGTGCGGCGTATGCAGCACGCCCAGCCGCGCGCCGGACTGCCTGCATACGTGCTTGACTTCGTAACTGAATAACTGGCTCACGCGTTTCCCCTTTTTTACAGCAGCTCGTCGGTTTTCACCGGCGGATATTTGTCAAACTCTTCCAGCTTCTGAACAACCTCTTCCTGGATGTGGATCTGGTCGGGTTCCCGTTTCTCGTCAATGTCCTCTGGAATCATCAGCTGGTCCGCGTACAGGTTCCAGATGTTTCCGTCCGGCATGGCATGGAATGTCATCTTTTCATGGCTGACCGGGTGCTCAAAGGTCAGCTTGTAGCCCCACAGCGCAATCTGCTGTCCGGTCATTCCCTCGCCGTAGCGGTTGTCGCCCCACAGCGGCAGTCCGGCATTGCTCATCTGCGCCCGGATCTGGTGCTTCCGCCCCGTTTCCAGGCGGATGGCCACCAGGCTGGTTCCTTCCCGCCGGTCAATGCACCGGCCGTGCAGGATTGCCAGCTTGCTGCCCTTCTCGTCCGCCTCGCACACGACCTCCCGGTTCCGGATCTCATCGTGGATCAGGTAGTCGGTCAGCGTAAAGGTGTCCGGCGCTTCGCCGATGGCCACGCACAGGTATTCCCGGCCCATTTCATGCTCCCGCATCTGGGCGGACAGGCGGCCGGCCGCCTTGCTGGTCCGGGCAAAAACCATCAGTCCTCCCACCGGCCGGTCCAGCCGGTGTACCAGCCCGAGATAGACGTTCCCGGGCTTGTGGTATTTTTCCCGGATATACTCCTTCAGCAGCGTCAGGATATCCGTATCCTGGGTGTGATCTGCCTGGGAAAGCATGTTCGGCGGTTTCACAGCCACCAGCACATGGTTATCCTCGTACAGGATGTCAGGCACGCTGCCACCTCCCGCTGGCGCCGCAGGGCAGCACCCCGCCGGTCGTCACCGGCAGGCAGAGCTCCTGGCTGTCCACATAACCGCCGTAGCGGTTCACCACGCATTTCGTCAGCATATTGCTCAGCACGCTGGCCTGGAACCCGGTGGTATAGCTGTTGACCAGGAAGAACACCGGTTCCTCCGACAGCGCCTGCGCGCTGGTTTCAATCAGCCCGTACAGCTCGTTTTCAAGCTTCCATACCTCGCCGGACGGTCCCCGCCCGTAGCTGGGCGGATCCATCAGGATGCCGTCATAGCGGTTCCCGCGGCGGATTTCCCGCTGCACAAAGCGCAGCGCGTCCTCCACAATCCACCGGAAGGAGGTCTCCGGCAGCCGGTTCAGCTCCCGGTTTTCCTTCGCCCAGCCAACCATGCCCTTCGCCGCGTCCACATGGGTCACATGCGCGCCGGCGGCGGCACAGGCCAGCGTCGCCGCGCCGGTATAGCCGAACAGGTTCAGCACCCGCAGGTCCTTCCGCCCGTCCTTCCGGATCCGTTCGTCCATCCAGTCCCAGTTGGCCGCCTGTTCCGGAAACAGGCCGGTGTGTTTGAATCCGGTCGGGCGCACATAGAAGGACAGGTCGCCGTGGCGGACCGTCCATCTTTCCGGCAGCTTCTGCAGGAATTCCCATTCCCCGCCGCCGCGGTCGCTGCGGTGATAATGCGCCTGGGCCTGTCTCCACAGCCGCTCATCGGCCTTCGGCCAGATGGTCTGCGGATCCGGGCGGCGCAGGATCACCCTGCCCCACCGTTCCAGCTTCTCGCCGTCACCGGTGTCAATCACCTCATAGTCCGTCCATGAATCCGCTAAAAACATCACTGTTCTCCCAGCATATCTTCGTTCAGTCGGATCAGTGCTTCCACAACATCCTGGCAATACAGGCGGTCCAGTCCGCCGAGTGCCGGATCGGTTTCCACATATTCCCGCAGTGCGCCCGGATCTCCCATGGCTGCCCGGGCTGCCAGCCGGTTGGCGTCGTCAATCTCCGCCATCGTTTCCGCCAGTGCGTCCGGAATCCGGATCCCGCGGTCCTCCGCTTCGCCGTCCTTCAGCCGCAGGGTGGTCTCGATCACCGCTTCCCGCGGCAGCTGCGTCATTTCCCCGCCGTTCCTCCGGGTCACCGCCGGATAATCGCCCGTCTCCTTCCGGATCAGGGCCAGCGCCAGCCGCATCGGCCGGATGGGCGGCGCCTTGGACAGGAGCAGCAGCTGCGCCATCGCGCCTTCCCCGGCGTCCGCGCCCCGTTCCCGTACCGTGTTCATATACAGGATGCGTTCCTTCCGCCGTTCCACGGTTTCGCCGAATTCCGGCTTCTCATCCGGAATATAGTCCGGCTGCGCCGGCAGGAATTCCGCGTGGTCCGTCACATCCCCCGCGGGGATCGCGTCCCACCATCCCAGCCATCTTTTGCTGAGGTTGCCGAGCTCCCCGTTCGCCGCCGCCTTTTTCAGCTTCGGCATCAGGTCGCCCGCGCCGTCCCGGATCTCCGTCAGGAAGGCAAAACCGGGCAGTCCGGCCGTTTCCGCCTTCAGGTTTTCCGGCGCAATCTGCAGCCGTTTCGCGTAAGTATCCACGCCGTTGGCGCCCTTCATGGGCGTCCGTCCCATTCCGTAGCACCGGTATCCCCGGTTCAGGAATACCGCGGTGGTCCGGGCCATGGGCTGTCCCAGGTTGATCACCGTTGTCCCGGGGCAGTATGTATCCATATCATCGCACAGGCGCATAACCGCTTTCCCGGCACGCAGCGCGTGCATCAGGCCTTCTATCCCGCCGTTGACCCGTGCCTGGTCCGTCAGGCCCGGATTATCCTCGTCGTCGCTTCCCAGCGCGTTCCGATCCATAAAGAACCGGCTCGCGGCCTGGGGATCCCCGGCGTAGATCACGCAGTCCGCCTCCCGCAGGGTTTCCCCGCGTTCCGCGGTAACCGTGATCCCGCCGCGGGCCCCGGCTTTGCGGAATACAGCCTCCCCGTAGCCCTGCAGCACATCGCGCATGGCCGGGTTGGTTTCCTCCGCAAAGACGTCCGCGTCCGTTTCCTTTCCGGCAAACAGCAGGTCCGCCAGCAGGGCGGGCAGGAGCATCGGGATGTCCTGCCCGATCAGTGCGATCTTCATGGTTTTCCTTTCCTTGTCCCGCCGCGCGGCTTATGCCTTCTGCACCGCCAGCACGGCCTTCTTGCCGTTGATATCCCACTGCTGTCCGGCAGCGCCTTCAGGCGCCTTGCCGCGCGCGATGGAAGTGGCCAGCGTGGTCCGGCCGATCATGTCCCGGTACTCTTCCAGCGCGGCCGCCAGTTCGTCGTCGCACTCATAGTACAGGCTGATACGGTCCGTTACCTCGAACCCGGTGTCCTTGCGCATTGTCTGCACCTTTGAGATAACCTCGCGGGCATATCCTTCCCGGATCAGCGCGTCGCTCAGGTTCGTATCCAGCACCACGGTCACGCCGCGGTCCTCCGCCGCGATGAAGCCGGGCTTGTTCATGGGCGTGGTCAGCACGTCGTCCTTGTTCAGCTTCACTTCGGTATCATCAATCATGAAGGAGACTTCCTCTCCCCGGTTGAAAGCGTCCACCGCGTCGTTGCCGTCCATCTGCGCCAGGTGCTGGCCGATTTTGCCCAGCAGCTTGCCGTACTTCGGCCCCAGCGTCCGCATCTGCGGCTTCAGCTGGTAGGTGGTAAAGGCGCGCGCGTCGTCGGTGAAGATCACTTCCTTCACGTTCAGCTCGTCCTCGCACAGCTCCTGGTAGGCCTTTTCAAACTTCGCGCCCTTCACATACAGCTTCTGCACGGGCTGGCGCACCTTCAGGTTCGCGGTGTTGCGGCATGCGCGGCCCAGCTGGATGGCTTCCACCAGGGCATCCATCTGCTCTTCGATATCCGGGTCCACGGCGGCTTTGTCGCTCACCGGGAAATCGCACAGGTGCACGCTTTCCGGCGCGCCGGGCACGTTGTTCACCACCAGGTTCTGGTAGATTTCTTCTGACAGGAACGGAATGAAAGGCGCGCACAGCTTCGCGAAGGTCACCAGCACATGGTACAGCGTGGCAAACGCGGCTTCCTTGTCTCCGCCCATGCCCTTGCCCCAGAACCGTTCGCGGCCCCGGCGCACATACCAGTTGCTCAGCTCGTCCACAAACTCTTCCAGTTTGTTGGCGCTTTCGGTGATCCGGTAGTTGGCCAGGTCATCGTCCACGCGGGCGATCAGGGTATTCAGCTTGCTCAGGATCCAGCGGTCCATCAGCGTCAGCTCGGTCTTTTCCAGCGGATGCGCCAGCGGGTCAAACCCGTCGATCTGGGCATACATGGCAAAGAATGCGTAGGTGTTCTGCAGCGTCGCCAGGAACTTCCGCTGACCTTCCTGCACCGCTTCCTCGCTGAAGCGCTTGGGCAGCCACGGGGCGGATGTGGTGTAGTAATACCAGCGCACTGCGTCCGCACCGAATTTGTCCAGCACGTCAAACGGGTTCACCACATTCCCCAGGTGCTTGCTCATCTTGCGGCCTTCCGCGTCCTGCGTGTGGCCCATCACGATGCAGTTCCGGAAGGGAGCCCGGTCAAACAGCAAGGTGGAGATCGCCTCCAGAGTGTAGAACCATCCGCGGGTCTGGTCGATGGCTTCGGAGATGAAATCCGCGGGGAAATTGCTTTCAAACTTTTCCTTGTTCTCAAAGGGATAGTGCCACTGCGCGAAGGGCATGCTGCCGGAGTCATACCAGCAGTCGATAACCTCCTTCACCCGGTGCATTTCCTTTCCGCATTCCGGGCAGCGGATCGTCACCTGGTCGATGAAGGGGCGGTGCAGCTCGATGTCCGGACCGGGATCGGTGACGGCCATCTCGCGCAGCTCCTTGATGGAACCGATCACGTGCATATGGCCTTCCTCGCACTTCCATACCGGCAGGGGCGTGCCCCAGTAGCGTTCCCGGCTCAGGCCCCAGTCAATCACGTTCTCCAGGAAGTTGCCCATCCGGCCGTCCTTGATGTTGTCCGGCAGCCAGTTCACAGTCCGGTTGTTGCGCACCAGGTTGTCCCGCAGGGCGGTCATCTTGATGAACCAGGTCGGCCGTGCATAGTACAGCAGGGGCGTATCGCAGCGCCAGCAGAACGGATAGTCATGGGCGAAGGGCACCGCCGCGAACAGCAGGTCCTTTTCCTTCAGGTCCTTCAGGATCACGGGATCCGCGTCCTTCACGAACATGCCGGCCCACGGGGTTCCTTCCACAAATTTGCCCTGGGTATCCACCAGGTTGACGAAGGGCATGTTGTTCTCCCGGCATACCCGGTTGTCGTCCTCACCGAAGGCCGGAGCGATATGCACGATGCCGGTGCCGTCTTCCATGGTGACATAGTCGTCGCACAGCACGATCCAGGCGCCCTTGATGTCCCCGGCGCAGGAGAACAGGGGTTCGTACTCCATGCCCTTCAGGCCGGTGCCGGCGCACTCGGATTCAAAGGCCAGCTCCTGTCCCTCGAAAACCTTGTCGGTCAGGGCTTTGGCCATGATGTATTTCTTCCCGTCCGGCGCGGTGAACTTCACATAGGTGTCCCGCGGGTTCACGCACAGCGCCAGGTTGCTCGGCAGGGTCCACGGGGTGGTGGTCCAGGCCAGCAGGTAGGTGTTTTCCTCGCCCTTCACGGCAAAGCGGACGAACGCGGATGTTTCCTTCACGTTCTTGTAGCCCTGGGCCACTTCGTGGCTGGACAGGGCGGTTCCGCAGCGCGGGCAGTACGGAACGATCTTGTGGCCCTGGTACAGCAGTCCCTTTTCGTGGATCTGCTTCAGGCTCCACCATTCGCTCTCGATATAGTTGTTTTCATAGGTGATATAGGGATGCTCCATGTCCACCCAGTAGGCAACCTGGTCCGACATTTTCTCCCACTCGTGCAGGTATTTCCACACGCTCTTTTTGCACTCGGCGATGAAAGGCTCGATGCCGTACTGCTCGATCTGGGGCTTTCCATCCAGGCCCAGCGCCTTCTCAACCTCCAGCTCCACCGGCAGGCCGTGGGTATCCCAGCCGGCCTTGCGCAGCACGCTCTTTCCCTTCATGGTCTGGTACCGCGGGATCAGGTCCTTGATGGCCCGGGTCTCCACATGGCCGATATGCGGCTTGCCGTTGGCGGTCGGCGGACCGTCAAAGAATGTAAACTGCTCATTTCCGTCCCGGTGATGGAAGGACTTGCGGACGATGTCCTTTTCCTTCCACATTTCTGTAACCTGCTTTTCCCGGGCTACAAAGTTCATGTCTGTCGCAACCTTGTGATACATAACCCTACGCCTCCTGTGTATTTGCCAACCTTATATACTTCTCCGGTATTTCGGATATTTCCTGCTGTCCGGCCCCCGCGGGCCGCTGTTTCCGTTCCCGGGCCCGGATCACTCGGTCCGTAGTGCCACCACCGGATCCTTCCTGGCCGCGATCCGCGACGGGATAATCCCGGCAATCAGCGTCAGCACCATCGATATCGCCACCAGGATCACCGCGCCTGCCGGGGGCAGCTGCGCGATGGCGCTGATGCCCGTTACACCCTGCAGGATGATGTTCACCAGCAGCACCAGCAGCAGCGTCACACCGATGCCGATTGCCCCGGCCGCGAAGCCGATAATCAGCGTTTCGGCGTTGAATACCCGGGAGATATCCTTCCGGGACGCGCCGATGGACCGCAGGATACCGATCTCCTTGGTCCGCTCCAGCACGCTGATGTAGGTGATAATCCCGATCATGATCGAGGATACCACCAGGCTGATTGCCACGAAGGCGATCAGCACATAGCTGATGGCGTTGATGATCGTGGTCACGGATGACATCAGCAGCCCGACGTAGTCCGTGTACCGGATCACCTGTTCATCCGCCGCTTCCGCGTTGTACCCGTCAATGATCTCCGTCACCCGCTCCTTGGCCTCAAAGTCCCGCGGGTAGATGTAGATTGCGCTCGGGCTGTCAGCGTCGCTGACGCCCAGCGTCTTCAGGTTCTTCCCGGCCGAGCCTTCCACGCCGGCAGCCCCGCTCTGGGCTATCAGGCGGCGGATCATATCCTTGTTCAGCTTCTTCCGGTAAGCCGCCGGGATCGTGTCCGCGGTAATCAGGCCCATCTCTTCCAGCTTCGCCAGGAACTCGTCCGTTTCCATCTCGTCCAGCATCGCCAGGATTTCGTCCATCCCGCCGGCAAATGGCATTCCGGTAAAGACGTCGATGTTCGGCTTATCCTGCTGTTCCCGCACAATCTCGCTTTCCGCGACCTGTCCGAGCAGGTACTCCATCAGCTCCGGCCGGTACCCGATTGCCCCGGTCGCCGAGGTTGCCACCGCGTCCCCGGACGGGCGGATAATCCCGACCACCCGGATTTCAGGCGCTCCTTCCAGCTTCCGGGCAATATATCCGGCGTCGTCCCGCCGGTCGGCCCATCCTCTGCCTTCGCGCTCGTAATAATCCGTGTTCACCATCAGTTTGAACCGCATGGCCATCAGCTCGTCGTAGGTGTATTCCTTCTCCTCGCTCTCGATGGCGTTTCCCTGCATCAGCTCGTTGAACTGGCTCCGCAGCTCTCCCTGGTCCTTCAGTCCCAGCGAATACAGCGTGTAGTCGCTCAGCTCATTCCGGCTGTTCACGATCAGCACCACTTCATCCATCTTTTCCGGCATCCGGCCGGCCAGGATGTCATACTGGGCCTTCAGCAGTTCCGGATTGTCCAGCAGCGCGTCGAATACGTTCATGCGCCGCATGGACGCGTTCATCATCGTGTCCTGGATTCCCGTCGCGGCGGATGTGTTGACCATGTCCATCATGCCGGTGGCGTTCATCGCCGTGGAGGGGTTCACCTGCATGATGTGTTCCGGATCATCCGTCCGGTAGATCGTCAGCGGGGTGTCGTACTCGTATTCGATTCCCGATACCAGCTCCTGGATCCCGTTCCCGGGATCATCGATGAATGCTTTCAGGCTCTTCAGGTCGTTGGTCGCGATCCCGCTCATCCAGGCGCTCATCAGCTGGGTCATCCGGCTTCCGGAGTATACCTTTCCGTCCTCATGCTCCCGGGCATCCCGCCGGATATCCATCAGGGATTCCATCGTGTCGGACATGTCCACCGTCTGCAGGTTGATCTGGATCGGATACGAGGACAGCGTGTCCCGCTGCACCCGGTCAATATAGTTGTTCACCCCGTTCGACAGGCTCAGGATCAGCGCGATGCCGATAATGCCGATGGATCCGGCAAACGCCGTCAGGATGGTCCGGCCCTTCTTGGTCATCAGGTTGTTCAGGCTCAGCCCCAGGGCGGTCCGGAAACTCATGGATGTCTTCTGCTTCCGCTCCCCCGTTTCCGTCTTTCCGCCGGCGCCTGCCTGTCCGGTTCCGGTATCGCTGGTCACCTTTCCGTCCAGCAGCCGGATCGTGCGGGTCGCGTATTTCTCCGCAAGCTCCGGATTGTGGGTCACCATAATCACCAGCTTGTCCCGGGCAATCTCCCGCAGGATGTCCATTACCTGCAGGCTGGTTTCGCTGTCCAGCGCGCCGGTCGGTTCATCCGCCAGCAGGATATCCGGATCGTTCACCAGCGCCCGGGCAATTGCCACCCGCTGCATCTGGCCGCCGCTCATCTCGTTGGGGCGCTTCTTCAGCTGGTCTCCCAGCCCGACCCGCTCCAGCACTTCTGTTGCGCGCCGCCGCCTCTCCTCCCGGCTCACGCCGGCAAGGGTCAGCGCCAGCTCCACATTGGCCAGCACCGTCTGGTGCGGAATCAGGTTGTAGCTCTGGAATACAAATCCGATCGAGTGGTTCCGGTATACATCCCAGTCCTTTTCTTTAAACTGTTTCGTGCTCCGGCCGTTGATCAGCAGGTCGCCAGTCGTATACCGGTCCAGTCCGCCGATGATATTCAGCAAGGTGGTTTTCCCGCATCCGGACGGACCGAGAATGGCAGCAAACTCACTTTCCCCGAATTCCAGGTCAATTCCGCGCAGGGCTTCCACCCGGGTATCTCCTGCCGCGTAATCCTTTGTAATTCCCCGTAAAGTCAGCATGCTTCCATGCACCCCCTTTCGCACAATGCGTATAGATATGATATTTTATCACAAACATATGCGGTTCGGCAATGATTTATTGCTTCACCGTGATAGAGGGAAAATGCGATCCGCGGCGAATAGAACAATAGACGCATTCTTTCCATACGACCGACCGGTCCGGGCTTTGTCCCGGAAGGAGGAACCGATATGCTGCAGTTCTGGGGAGACGGATCACAGCAGGCAAAAGACCTGGTCAGTGCCATCCGGGTACGGAGCACGGAGAATTTCAACTGGACCTTTATCTTTATCCTGGCGGTGGTTTTCTACATCTACTGGTCAGAAATCCACAAAAAGAACACTGAGGTGGTGTGTGCCGGCCTTGCGCTGTACGCGGTCCACTGGCTGTATGAAATCTGCAACGCGGTCATCGGCCGTTTTGCCGGTTATCCCCTCTGGTCGGTGTCCAACGAATCCACCACGTTTATCCTGCTCATCGGCGTCTGCTGGGAGCTTTCCATGATGTTCTCCGTTGCCGGTATGATTTCATTCAAGATGTTGCCGCAGGACCGCACAAAGCGGTATTTTTCCCGTAACGGAAAGGGCGGCATCAGCTGCCGGCTCGTCGGTGCCCTGGAGATGGCGCTCCTGTTCGCGCTCTTTGAATCCTTCCTGGCCGGTACCTCCAACCATTCGTTCATCTGGGTTTATCCGTGGTGGGGCGTCCTTCCGGTATTCATTACGACCTATATCCCGTTCTTCCTGGCCAGCAACTATATCCCGGACCTGGAGCCGAAAAAGCGCAAAACCGTGCTCATCACGCTGTGGGCCCTGGTGGCCGTCCTGCTGGCGGTCCTTATCCCGCTCGGAATCATCTGATTCCTGTCATTCCGCACAGAAAAGAGGGCGCCGCCGGCGCCCTCTTCTGCATATCACCATCGTCTGTCATTTTCTGTAAAACTGTTTTTTCAGTTCCGCATACCGGGCCATGGGCTCTTCCGCGGATCGGATGCCCCCGTTTGCCCCGGCGGTCTCCACGATACAGGAGGCGGCCGCGCAGGCAAACAGCCCGCAGTCCGCCAGCGGCATCCCGAGGCTCAGTGCGTACACGAACCCGGCCGCAAACGCGTCCCCGGCCCCGGTGGTGTCCACCGCCCGTGCGACGGGATATGCCGGCAGCTCCAGGATTTCCCCCTCCCGGGCGATCACGCAGCCCCGCGTCCCGCGCTTGACCACCGCGCATCCGGCGCCGGCTTCCGTAAACATTCGCGCGCTTTTCCGCGCGTTCGCTTCTCCGGTCAGCAGTTCCGCTTCTGCCTCATTCGGGAAAATATAGTCGATCATGGGCAGGATGTTCCGAAGATCCTCCAGCTTTTCGCCGTTTTTTGCCTTGGTCATGTCCGCGCACAGCGTCCGGCCCGGCTTTTTCCGGGCTTCGGCAAAAACCGCCTCCATGGCCGGGATATTCATTTCCCGCGATACGAACATTCCGGGAAAGCAGATAATATCCCCGGCGCCTGCCAGGAACGGCAGGTAATCCTCCCGGCGGATCCGCCGCATGCTTCCGTTCGGATCCGTCAGGAAATACCGTTCTCCCTGCGGGTCCACCAGCACGATGTTCACGCTCGTGGGTGTGTCAGCCGCCCGGTTGATTCCCGCGCCGGAAATTCCTTCCTTTTCCAGAAAACGGACCAGCCGGTCCCCGGACTCATCCTGCCCGACCCGGGATACCAGCTCCACTGCCGCGCCGAGCCGGCGCAGCACGACCGCTTCGTTCAGCGCGTCCCCGCCGTATGCGATCCGGATATCCTCCATCGGCTGGGAGCCGATTTCCAGCTTCCCAAAATCCACCGGCCGGGCCGTCACATCCACATTGACCGGCCCGAATACGGAAATCTTTCCTCCCGGACAGTCCATAACCGCTCCTGTTCCGCTTCCGGGTCTCTCCCGGCAACGTTTTTATTCTCCGTATATCCGGCAGCCAAGCTTGCCGTTCTGCTTCATCTGCAGCAGGGCCCTGTCCGCGTCCTTCAGGATATCCGTCCCCGGGTTTTCCCGGTCCCAGAACGCGGCGCCGACGCTGATGGAGATCGGAGGCATTCCCTTCCGCCGCTCCTTCGCCAGTTCCTCGTTGATCTCATCGATCTTCAGCTTGATATCCTCAGACCGGTCGCTTCCGGTATTCTTCATGATGATTACGAATTCATCCCCGCCGATCCGGCTGAAATGGTCTTCCTTCCGGAATTTCGACCCGATGGTTTCCGTCACGCGCCGGAGCACATAGTCGCCCACATCGTGGCCGTATATATCGTTATAATGCTTGAAGCCGTCCACGTCGATAATGGCGATGCCGATCCGGTCATGCCGGCACCGGTCGTATTCCTTGTCGAATGCCGCCCGGTTGTACACGCCCGTCAGCCCGTCATGGCTGGCGGAGTATTCCAGCTCTTCCTGCTTCTCCGTGTTGTCCCGCAGCACCTCGTTGTATACCCGGGCAAGGTTGCGCATCTCAAAGCTTCCCTGCTCCGGAATCTGTTCCCGGTTGTCCAGGTTGTTCACGCTCCGGTTGATCGGCAGGATAATCAGCAGCAGGTTGGACAGCATCGCCAGCACCGCGATGGCCAGGAAAGCGATCACCAGCGTGCGGAGCAGCAGCAGCTCCTGCCGGATCCTTCCGGTGGTCACGCCCATCTGCTGCCGGACCGTTTCGGATGCGGCCCGGTGGCTGGCGTCCACGCGTTCCGTAAGCCTGCTCCGGATCGCGCTGTAATCCGCCCGGTCCAGGATTTCCTCCGCCCTGGCCAGCTTCTGCTCCGTGTCCAGCGCAAGGTCCTCCGGGCGGATCACGGCCGCGCCAAATTCTGCCGGATAGGCATCCAGGCTCACCGGCAGCGTTTCCGCCTTCAGGCGCATGGCATAAATATCCTGCTCCGCCAGCGTCCGGAAGGCTTCCACCGCCTCCGCCATATACCGGTCCGAGGCTGCGGCATCCTTCTCCTCCGGGGTCCCGCCGTCATCCAGCTGCCGCCGGATCACATCCATCTGGCTGTAAAAGGCCATCACATGGGCCGGATCTCCTGTCTGCAGGAAACTGCGGCTTTCGCTCAGCATGTTCCCGGAGAACTCCTCCACCATCCCGGCATTCTGCTGGGAATCGATGTACCGGCCGGTTTCCCGGATCAGCTGCTGGTAGGCGGAATTCAGCCGGTTTGTGGCAATAATCATGCCGACCGAACTGATCACGGTCACCGCAAGCAGCAGTATGTTCACCCGGCTCAGCCTGATGCCGTGCCGGGCTGCTCCGGACAGCCTGTCCCGAATGGCTCCCACGTTCGTCCCTCTTTTCAGTTTTCCGGGTCCTTCTGTGCTTACTCCAGTTCAAATGCGCCGGTGTAGAGCTGGTAATACTGCCCTTTCTCGGCAATCAGCTGGTCATGGCTGCCCCGCTCGATAATCCGGCCGTGGTCCAGCACCATAATCACGTCGCTGTTCTGTACAGTGGACAGGCGGTGGGCAATCACGAATACCGTCCGCCCCTGCATCAGCCGGTCCATCCCGCGCTGCACGAGCGCCTCCGTGCGGGTATCGATGGAGGAGGTCGCTTCATCCAGGATCATCACCGGCGGATCCGCCACGGCGGCCCGGGCAATGGAAATCAGCTGGCGCTGTCCCTGGCTCAGTCCGCTGCCGTCTCCCTTGAGCACGGTGTTGTAGCCGTCCGGCAGCCGGGTAATGAAGTCGTCCGCGTTCGCCAGCTTCGCCGCGGCAATGCATTCCTCGTCCGTGGCATCCAGCTTGCCGTAGCGGATATTGTCCATCACGGTGCCGGTAAACAGGTTCACATCCTGCAGCACGACGCCCAGGCTCCGCCGCAGGTCATTTTTGCAGATCTTGTTGATATTGATTCCATCATAGCGGATCTTGCCGTCCGCGATGTCGTAGAACCGGTTGATCAGGTTGGTGATCGTGGTCTTGCCCGCGCCGGTCGCGCCGACAAACGCCACCTTCTGCCCGGGCCGCGCGTACAGTGAAATGTCGTGCAGCACGGGCTTCTCCGGTTCGTAGGCGAAGTCCACGTTTTCCATCACCACGTCGCCGCTCAGTTTTGTATAGGTCACGGAACCGTCGGCGCTGTGGGGATGCTTCCACGCCCACAGTCCGGTATGCTCCTCCGCCTCAACGAGTTCACCGTTGACTTCACGCGCGTTCACCAGACGCACATATCCTGCGTCCGCTTCTGGCGCTTCATCCATCAGCGCAAAGATCCGACCGGCGCCGGCCACAGCCATCGCGATGAAGTTGATCTGCTGCGCCATCTGGTTGATCGGCATCATGAAGTTCCGGCTCAGGGTCAGGAACGCGGCGATATTGCCCAGCGTCAGGGTGCCCATACCGGTCAGGCTCAGGTTGCCCATGCCGGCAATCGCCATCGCGCCGCCCGCGATCGCGAGCACCACATACAGCAGGTGGCCCATGTTGTTGTTCACCGGGCCGAGAATGTTGCCCAGTTTGTTTGCCTCGGTGGCGTTTTCGGTCAGCTCGTCATTCAGCTGGTCGAACTCCTCCTTGGCTTCCGGCTCATGGTTGAATACCTTCACAACCTTCTGGCCGTTCACCATCTCTTCGATATATCCGTTCAGGGAAGCCAGCGAGGTCTGCTGCTTCACGAAATACTTGGCGCTGCCGGTTCCGATCTTCATCGTGGCCTTCAGCATCAGCATCGTACCGAGGATAATCAGGATCGTCAGCCACACGCTGCAGCGCAGCATGGAAACCAGCACCACCACCAGCGTGATGACCGAGGAGATGCTCTGGGGCAGCACCTGGCTCACCATCTGCCGCAGGGTATCGGTATCGTTGGTGTAGTGGCTCATGACTTCGCCGTGGGTATGCGTGTCAAAATAGCGGATCGGCAGGGTCTGCATATGGTCGAACATTTCGTCCCGCACCTTGCGCAGCACGCTCTGGCTGACCACCGCCATAATCCGGGCCTGCACATACACCGACACAATAGCCAGCAGGTACAGCGCCGCCATTCTCAGGATTGCCGCGAGCAGCGGGCTGAAATCCTGGCTGCCGGATGCCAGCATCGGGGTGATATGGTCGTCAATGATGGTACCGAGGAAGGTCGCCGCCGCCGCGGTGGCCACCGCGTTGAGGATGATGCAGCACATCACCACCAGCAGGCGGGGCCAGTAAGGCTTCACGTAGGCCATCAGGCGCTTCAGGGTTTCCTTGTTGATCGGCTGGCGGGGACCCATCATCCGCGGTCCCCGGGGACCGCCGCCCATAGTCTGGGAAGGCTGCCTCTGCGGGCGTCTTTTCTGCTCACTCATGGTCCTCGCCTCCCTTCGTCTGGGAATCATGGACCTCGCGGTAGATTTCGCAGCGTGCAAGCAGCTCCTCATGGGTGCCTGCGTCCGCCACCCGCCCGTTGTCCAGCACGATGATCATGTCCGCGTCCTTCACGGAGGCCACCCGTTGCGCGATGATCAGCTTGGTTGTATCGGGAATGTAGCTCCGGAAACCGGCGCGGATCAGGGAGTCCGTCTTGGTGTCCACCGCGCTGGTGCTGTCGTCCAGGATCAGGATCTTCGGTTTTTTCAGCAGGGCCCGGGCAATGCACAGCCGCTGTTTCTGCCCGCCGGATACATTCGTGCCGCCCTGTTCAATCCAGGTGTCATACTTGTCCGGGAAATCCTGGATAAAGGAATCCGCCTGGGCCAGCCGGCACGCTTCCTCGATTTCCTCGTCTGTCGCGTTCTCGTTGCCCCAGCGCAGGTTGTCCTTGATGGTTCCGCTGAACAGCTCGTTCTTCTGCAGCACCATGGCCACGCTGTCCCGCAGCGCGGTCAGGTCGTATTTCCGCGTATCGGTTCCGCCGACGCGTACGGCGCCGTCCTTCACGTCATACAGGCGCGGAATCAGCTGGACCATGGAGGATTTCCCGCTGCCGGTACCGCCCAGGATCCCCACCACCGCGCCAGACGGGATATGCACGTCAATGTCGCTCAGCGTGTCCCGTTCGCTCCGGCTGGCGTAGCTGAAGTTCACATGGTCAAAGTCGATGGATCCGTCCCGGATCTCCGTCACCGCGTTTTCCGGGGACACGATGTCCGTCTTCTCATCCAGCACTTCCACAATCCGCTGTGCGGAAGCCCGGCTCATGGTGATCATCAGGAAGACCATGGATACCATCATCAGGCTGGACAGGATCTGGATCACATAGGTGATCAGGCTCATCAGCTGGCCGGTGGTCATGCCGGCGGCCGGATTGTTGCCCGAAGCAATGATTGCCTTCGCACCCAGCCAGGAAATCAGCAGTGTGCAGGTGTAAATGCACACCATCATCAGCGGTGACATCAGCGCGATGTTCTTCTCCGCCTTGATGAAGTCCCGGTAGATGGAACCGGAAATCCCGTTGAACTTCTCCACCTCGTAGTCTTCGCGTACAAAGCTCTTTACCACGCGCACGCCGCGGAGGTTTTCCTGCACCACATTGTTCAGTTTGTCATAGGTCTGGAACACCCGGCGGAAAATCGGGTGCGTCCGCGTCATGATCAGGGCGATGCCCAGCGCCAGTACCGGAATGGTGTACACAAACACCATGGAAATCCGCGCGTTGATCGTCATCGCCATCACCATGGAAAAAATCAGCGTCAGCGGAGCACGCACCGCCATGCGCAGGATCATCTGGAAGCTGTTCTGCACATTGGTCACGTCAGTCGTCAGCCGGGTGATGATGGAGCTGGTGCTGAACTTGTCAATATTGGAAAAGGAATAATCCTGGATCGTGTAATACATATCATGCCGCAGGTTCCGGGCAAACCCGGCGGAGGCGACAGCTGCCATCCGGCCGCTCATCACACCCGATACCAGCGAAATAAACGCGGTCGCCAGCAGGACCCCGCCATACAGCAGGATGTTCTCCATGCTTCCGCTGCCGCCGTTGCCCTGGATGCCCCGGTCAATCAGCCAGCTCATAACCAGCGGAATCAGCGCTTCCATTGCTACTTCACCCACCATGAACAGGGGCGTGGCAACAGCCTGCTTCTTGTATTGGCGGACCCGTGCCGCCAGTTTCTTGATCATCGGCTTTGTTTCCTTCCTTGTATATAAGACTGCATACAGATAATTTTATCATATGAAATTGCACGAATCAAGGGATTCATTTCCGGACGGATCCCTGTTCTTCCGGTGGTTTCATTTTGGTTTTTTCACTTGTTCCTTTTCCCGCGTAGTGGTAAAATATTTCGGATTGAAATCTTTCAGAGGAGGACGATTTCCATGCCGAACATTGAAACGCTCTGTGTCCAGGCCGGGTACACGCCGGGGAACGGAGAACCCCGCCAGATCCCGATCATCCAGTCCACCACCTTCAAGTACAACACCAGCGAGGATATGGGCAAACTCTTCGACCTGGAGGCTTCCGGTTATTTCTACACCCGGCTCCAGAATCCGACCAATGATATGGTCGCCGCGAAGATCTGCGCCATGGAAGGCGGCGCCGCCGCGATGCTGACCTCATCCGGCCAGGCCGCAAACTTCTTCGCTGTTTTCAACATCGCCACCTCCGGGGACCATGTGGTCGCCTCTTCCGCCATTTACGGCGGCACCTACAACCTCTTTGCCGTCACCATGCGGAAAATGGGTGTGGAATTCACCTTCCTCTCCCCGGACTGCACTCCGGAAGAGCTGGATGCCGCTTTCCGGCCCAATACCAAAGCGGTTTTCGGCGAAACCATCGCCAACCCCGCCCTCACTGTCCTCGATATCGAAAAGTTTGCGGATGCCGCGCACCGTCACGGCGTACCGCTGATTATTGACAACACCTTTGCCACGCCGGTCAACTGCCGGCCGATCGAATGGGGCGCGGATATCGTCACCCATTCCACCACCAAGTATATGGACGGCCACGGCGCCGCTGTCGGCGGCTGCATCGTGGACAGCGGAAAGTTCAACTGGATGGCGGATCCGGAGAAATTCCCCGGCCTCACCACACCGGATGACAGCTACCACGGCATCGTCTATGCGGAGAAGTTCGGCCTGGCCGGTGCCTTCATCACCAAGGCAACTGCCCAGCTGATGCGCGACTTCGGTTCCATCCAGAGCCCGCAGAACGCCTTCCTGCTCAACCTCGGCCTGGAAAGCCTGCATGTCCGCATGAAGCGTCACTGTGAAAACGCCCAGGCGGTGGCCGAGTTCCTCGCTTCCAACGAAAACGTCTCCTGGGTCCGCTACTGCGGCCTGCCGGGGGATAAATACTACAGCCTCGCGCAGAAATACCTGCCCAACGGCTCCTGCGGCGTCGTTTCCTTCGGTGTGAAGGGCGGCCGCAAGGCTGCGGAAGCCGTAATGAAAAAGCTGAAGCTCATCGCGATTGAAACCCATGTCGCGGATGCCCGCTCCTGCTGCCTGCATCCCGCTTCCGCCACCCACCGCCAGATGAATGATGAGGAACTGGCCGCGGCCGGAATTTCTCCGGACCTGATCCGCCTGAGCGTCGGCCTCGAAAGCGCCGAAGACCTGATCGCGGATCTCGCGCAGGCGCTCGCTTAACCGTATTCAATCCACCGTTTCCGGAAAGGAGGGAAACCCATGGCGCTTGCGCTGTTCGGCCTCTGGATGCTGCTGGAGGGCCGCTGGACCGTTGAAACCGTTCTGACGGGCATCGTCCTCAGCGCCCTCATCTGGCTGTTCTGCTGGAAATTCCTGGATTATTCCCTCCGCCGGGAATGGGCCTTCATCCGTCGTATTCCCCGGGCCCTGGTGTACCTGGCATGGCTGATCGGCCAGGTCTTCATCGCCGGTTTCAGAACGATGTCCCGCATCTGGTCCGGCCGGGAGGTTCACCCCCACCTGATCAGTTTCCGTACCGCCCTGCGTACGGATCCCGGCAAGGTGCTGCTTTCCCAGTCCATCACCCTGACTCCGGGCACGCTTACCGTGGACCAGCGGGACGATCGTTTCCTCGTCCACGCCCTGGATGACGCCTTCACGGAAGGCCTCCGGGATTCGGAAATGGAAAAGCGGATCCGGCGTCTGGAAAACAACGGGTAATTCCGGGAACATTTATCCTTGAAAGGAGGTTACAGCCAATGACGGTGGAACAGGCATACCGGATTCTGTACGTAATCGCGGCCGCGGTGATCGGCGGGCTGCTGGTGTTCGTATTCCTTCGCACCGTCCTCGGTCCCCGCATCGCGGACCGGATGGTGGCTGTCAACCTCACCGGCACCCTGGTGACCCTGCTGATCTGCGTGCTGGCTTACCTGATGGCGGAAGATTACCTGGTGGACATTTCGCTGATCTATACAACGCTGAGCTTCCTGGCCGTGGTCCTCCTGGCCAAGATCTATATGGGGGTTTACCGCCAGAAGCGGCATCAGGAAAAAACCGGAGGGGAGGATGCGCACGATGCTTGACTGGATTCGTTTCGCGCTCTCCGCGGTGCTCACGGTGTTCGGCCTGTTTGTGCTCATTACCGCCACGCTGGGGCTCTTCCGTTTCCGTTATGTGCTGAACCGGATTCATGCCACTGCCCTGGCGGATACGCTCGCCGTACTGACCATCCTGGCCGGCCTGGCGCTTGCCTGGGGCTTTACGCCGGTTTCCCTGAAGCTGCTGGCGGTGGTTGCCTTCCTCTGGCTCACCAGTCCGGTCGCTTCTCATCTGATCGGCCGTCTCGAAGTCACCGTCAATGACCAGCTCCCGCTGGAAATGCAGGTGGAAGACAGCCGGTTTGTTTCCGTCGAAAAGGAAGCGGATCAGGAGGTGCGCCAATGAACGTACTGATGATCCTGCTGCTGGTCCTGATCATTTCCTGTGCCGTCTGTGTGGCGTTCACAAAGAACCTGCTGGTGGCGGCTATCGTCTTTATGACCCAGAGTCTCCTGCTGAGTCTGGTCTGGATCCTCCTGGAATCCCCGGACCTCGGCATCACGGAAGCTGCGGTCGGCGCCGGCATCGACAGCCTGCTGCTCTTTGTCGCGCTGAAGAAAATCCATGCAATCCACCGCGAGCATGGCAGCCGGACAAAGGAGGCGGATCTATGAGCAGACTCACGGAACGCCTTCACCGGATGCTGCACGCGGATGACCGGCTCGACCGGGAAATGGCCGCCGAATGGGAGGAAGCTCCCGCTGGAAAGCCGGCTTCCCTGCCTCCGGAAGAAGTGAATCCGGATACTCCGGCTGAGCAGCCGGACTGGTGGATTTCCGTTCCCTTCCGCCAGGGCCGGGGCCTGCGCCGCCTGCTGGTGGTGCTGTCCGTCCTGCTGTGTGTGGGAATTATTACGGTCCTGGTCATCACCGCGCAGTACCTGCCGCATTTCGGCCAGGCCGGCAATCCGGCCAACAACGAGGTCTCCCGCCGCTATATTGAAAACGGCATGGAGGAAACCGGCGCGGTCAATATCGTGGCCGGCATGATCCTGGATTACCGGGCCTTTGACACGCTCGGCGAGAGCAATGTCCTGTTCACCGCCGTCTGCGCCGTCATGCTGCTGCTCCGGGTCTCGGCGGACAAGCGCCGCAGTGCCGCCTACCAGCTGGAGCTGGAAACGGATGACCGCATGTATGAGCCGAAGAATGACCTGATCCTTCGGAGCATCGCGCGTCTCCTGATTCCGTGCATCCTGCTCCTGGGCATGTATATTATCCTCAACGGCCACCTGTCGCCCGGCGGCGGTTTCTCCGGCGGTGCGGTCATGGGTGCCGGGCTGATCCTGATGCTCAATGCCTACGGCTTCCGCCGCATGGAACGTTTCTTCACCATCCGCCTGTTCCGCGCGGTTACGGTCTGCGCGCTGAGCTTTTATGCCCTGAGCAAGGCATATTCCTTCTTCACCGGGGCCAACCACCTGCCCAGTGTCATCACGCCGGGTACGCCGGGGATGATCTTCTCCGCCGGGCTGATTCCCTACCTCAACATCTCGGTCGGGCTGGTGGTCTGCTGCACCATCTATTCCCTGTATACGCTGTTCCGAAAGGGGGATCTGTAAGATGACCCTGTTCGGAATTGATTTCACCAATTATGTGGAGCTGGCCGCCATGATCCTGTTCGGCATCGGGCTGGTGCTCCTGCTGGTGGATAAAAACCTGATCAAAAAGAATATCGCCTTTGCCATGACCGACAGCGCGATCTACCTGTTCCTCGCCGCAAAGGGATACATCTTCGGCCGCCGTGCCCCGATTATCGAAAACGGGATCACCTCCGCGGAGGCGTATATCAATCCGATTCCGGCCGGCCTGGTGCTGACGGGAATCGTTGTGTCGGTTGCCTGCTCCGCCGTGATGCTGGCGCTTACCGTCCGGCTGTACCGCCGCTATCACAGCCTGGATATTGATGAGATTATCGCCCTGTCGCAGAAGGAACGGGACCAGGACGGAACAGGAGGGAACGTATGAGCCTGTGGCAGTCGATTCCCTTTGCCTGTATCCTGCTTCCACTGGCCGCGGCCGCGCTGACGGCGGCGCTGCCCACCCGGCGCGCGCGGTATGTGGCGGGCTTTGTCCTGCTGGTGCAGACGGTGCTCTCCGCCCTCCTGGTGGCGCGGATGGCGTCCGGAAATGAAAGCTATGTCTACATGATGGGCCATTATCCGGCTCCCTGGGGCAATGAAATCCGCGTTGGCCTTCTGGAATCGGTCATCGGCCTGTTCTTCTCCCTCGTCATGACGCTCAGCGTCCTGGGCGGCCTGTTCGTCCTGGAGCAGGAACTCCTCAGCGACCGGCATTCCCTGATGTCAGCCCTGCTGCTCCTTCTTTCCTCCGCCCTGCAGGCGCAGGTCTATACCAACGACCTGTTTACCGCCTATGTCTTTGTTGAGATCATGACCATTTCAGCAGTCGGCCTGATTGCCGCGCATGATACCGGCCGCGGGCAGGTGGCCGCCATGCGGTACATGATCATGAACCTGATCGGTTCTGCCCTGTTCCTGCTCAGCATCATCCTGCTGTACGACCTGACGGGACACCTCCTGATGTCCCCGATCCATGACTCGGTCGGGTCCCTGCGCGGAAGCGGCGCCTACCGGCTGCCGCTCACCGTTGTTGTAGCGCTGATGTGCGGCGGCCTGGCAATCAAGAGCGCGCTCTGGCCCTTCCATACCTGGGTGCCGGATGCTTACGGCACTTCCACTCCCGCCGCATCAGCCATCCTTTCCTCGCTGGTCAGTGAAGGCTATGTCTTCCTGATGGTCAAGCTCATCTGGCGGATGCTTGGTCCGGAAACGATCGTCTCCACGCATGTGAACGACGTGATCCTGGTCTTCGGGATTATCGGTATGATTTCCGGCTCCGTCGGGGCCATCCGGCAGGTGAATATCAAGCGGCTCATCGCCTGGTCCTCAGTCGCCCAGATCGGGTATATGTATATGGGCATCGGGCTGGGAACCGCCGCAGGCCTGGAAGCCGCATGCTTCCATATCCTGAGCCATGCGGCCGCCAAGGCGCTCCTCTTCCTTTCCGCCAACAGCCTGCACGCGGTCAGCGGCAGCTACCGGATGGAATATATCCGCGGCTCGGGCCGGCGCGCGCCGCTTGCGGCCGCCGCCTTCATAGTGGGAGCCCTGTCCCTGGTCGGCATTCCCTTTACGGCCGGTTTCGCGTCCAAATGGTTCTTTGCGCAGGCGGGCCTGGCTTACGGCAGCCTGCGGATGATCCTGGTATTTGCCGCGCTGGTCATATCCACCGCGCTGAATGTGGTCTATTTCATGGGGGCGATCATCCGGATCTTCAGTCCCGCGGATGACGGGCTGTCCCGTCCGGACAAGCGCGTCGGTCCCCTGCGGTATGTCGCCCTGGCCGGCCTGGCCGGCCTGACAGTCCTGCTGGGCTGTATTCCCGGGCAGATCATGGCATGGATTACGGAGGGCCTGTCCCGCTTCGGCTGAGGCCCGCTGCTGCTTATTCCCCATCAACACGCTTTGTGGAGGTCTGTTATGCTGCCATCCTGGTATCTGTTGGTTCCCATCCTGTTGCCGGTCATTGGCGGTCTGGTGGTGGGTCTGTGCGATCCGGTCGGAAAAAAGGACCGTCCGCGTACCTGGTGGACCGGATCGGTGCTGGCGCTGTCGCTGCTTTCCGTGCTGCCGGTGCTGTTCTCGCCGGCACTGGAGCTGCAGCTCTTCCGCCTGTCCGACAACCTGCCGGTTTTCCTCCGGTCGGATGATACGGGCAAGTATTTTGCCGCCGTCATGTCCTTTGTATGGTGCCTGGCCGGGTTCTACTCCTTCGGATACCTGAAGGGAGAAGAGCACCTCCCCCGCTATTACGCATTCTGCCTGATGACCATGGGCGTGCTGATGGGACTGTGCTTCTCCGGCAACATCATTACATACTATATGTGCTATGAGCTGATGACGCTCCTCACCGTCCCGCTCGTCATGCATGAAATGACGCCGGATTCCGTGGCGGCCGGCATCAAGTACCTGATCTTCTCGGTCATCGGCGCGTCCCTGGTGCTGCTCGGCATCTTCCAGCTGGCGCCATATATGTCCTCCTGGAGCTTTGCCCCCGGCGGAATCCTGGACGCGGAGAAAGTGGCCGGCCACGAGAACACCGTTGTGGCAATCGCGCTCATCATGGCGCTCGGTTTCGGCACCAAGGCGGGTATGTTCCCGCTCCACGGCTGGCTGCCCACCGCCCATCCGGTTGCCCCGGCATCCGCCTCCGCCGTGCTCAGCGGCATCATCACCAAAGCCGGCGTGCTGGGAATCCTCCGCTCTGTCTATTTCCTCATCGGGCCGGACCTGCTCCGCGGCAGCTGGATGCAGATTACCTGGATGAGCCTGACGCTGCTGACTGTCTTTATGGGATCGCTCCTGGCCTTCCGGGAAAACCTGCTCAAGAAGCGGCTTGCCTGGTCGTCTGTCAGCCAGGTCAGCTATGTGCTCTTCGGTCTGTCCACCATGCATCCGGTCGGTGTGGTTGGCGCCCTCCTCCATGTGGCGGCGCACGCGCTGATCAAGAACACGCTGTTCATGTCCGCCGGTTCCATTATCCGGCAGGCGAAGCATACCCGGGTGGATGAGCTGGAGGGCATCGGAAAGCGGATGCCCGTCACCATGTGGTGCTTCACGCTCGTATCGGTCGGCCTGGTCGGCATTCCGCCGTGCCTCGGCTTTGTCTCCAAATGGTACCTGGCGCAGGGCGCCCTGTCCATGAGCGGGGTTCCGGGCTTCTTCTCCTGGCTCGCTCCGGCCATCCTGCTGATTTCTGCCCTGCTCACCGCGGGCTACCTGCTCACGGTCTCCATCCGCGCATTCTTCCCCGGCAAAAAGGAACATGCTCCCTCCCCGGTATGGGAGAAGTGTGAGGCGCCATGGATCATGCTGGTTCCCATGCTGCTGCTCACAGCCCTGTCCATCCTGCTGGGTATTTTCCCCGGCGCCCTGATCCGCCTGTTCGAAGGGCTTGCCGGACTTGTAATGTAATCACCGCGAGGTTCGTATGCTGATTGTCTGTATCCTGCTCCCGCTGCTGGGCGGAGCGTTGCTGCCCCTGGGCCGGTTTCCGGAGCGTTCCCGCCTTCGCGGGATCCTGACAGAGGCGGTGGTCTGCCTGACCTCCGTCCTGATTGCCGTTGCGCTTTTCCGGGGCATCCCGCTGGAGTGGACGCTCTGGGAAGTATTCCCCGGTGCCGTGATCGCCTTCCGGTGTGACGGAATGTCCTCCGTCTTCCTGGGGCTGATCGCCTTCCTCTGGCCGCTCGCCTCCCTTTACGGCTTCTCGTATATGGAGCATGAACACCGTCCCAATGCCTTCTTTGCGTGGTATACCATCTGCTATGGCATCACCGTCTGCGTGGCATCGGCCGGCAATCTCTTCACAATGTACCTCGCCTTTGAATGCCTGACGCTCATCACATTGCCGCTTGTCTGGCATAAATGGAATGAGGAAAGCGTTGCCGCAGCCCGCAAATATGCCCTTTATGTGCTGGGCGCGGCTGCTCTGGGCTTCCTTGCGCTCGTATCGCTGACCGCCCTGGGCGGCGCGGATTTCCGGCCGGGCGGTGTCCTTCCGGCGGAGATCTGGGCTGCGCACGGGGATCTCCTGCGTGCGCTGTATGTGCTGGCCTTCCTCGGTTTCGGGGTCAAGGCGGCTGTGCTTCCCTTCTCCTCCTGGCTTCCCACCGCTTCCGCGGCGCCGACGCCGGTCACAGCCCTGCTCCATGCGGTGGCGGTCGTCAATGCCGGTGCGTTCTGCGTGGCCCGGGTTACCTGGTTCTCCTTCGGCCCGGAAATGCTCGCCGGCACCTGGGCCCAGACCGCGGTGCTCCTCATCGCCTGCTGTACAGTCGTGATCTGCTCCGCCCTGGCCGTCCGGGAAAACCACCTGAAGCGCCGCCTGGCCTGGTCCACCGCGTCCAACCTCAGCTACATCCTGGTCGGTGTCGCGCTGATGACCGGCGAGGGGCTCACCGGTGCGCTGAGCCACCTGGTCATCCACGGGCTCATGAAAATCGTCCTCTTCTTTGCGGCCGGGGCCATCCTGGTCCGCAGCGGGAAGGAGTATGTTTCCGAAGTCCGCGGCTTTGCCCGCCCCATGCCGTTTGTCTGCGCCTGCTTCTCGGTCTGCGCGGTCGCGGTGGTCGGCATTCCGCCGCTCTCCGGTTTTGTCAGCAAGTGGATCCTGCTGGAAGCCGCGATCCACACCGGCCGGGCATCGGGAATATTTGCCGGTGCCTGCCTGATCATCTCCTCAGTGCTCACCGCGGTCTACCTGCTCTCGGTTGTTACGGCGTTCTATTTCCGTCCCCTGTCGGAAGAAAACCGTGCCTGGGGCGCGGAACACCATGATCCTGACCTGCGGATGAAGCTTCCCATGGCGCTGATCACCGCGCTGGTAGTCATCCTGGGCTTCTGGTCTGAACCGCTGGTCACATTTATCCGGTCCCTGGTCCCGTAATTTTCCCGGTATCCGAATTTTCTGGAAAGGGGGGTGAAACATGCTGCTGCCGCTGCTTTGCTTCGGTCCGATGGCCCTTGCGCCGCTGGTCTGGCTGGCCGGCCGGAAAAACGACCGTGTGCGGGATCTGCTCGCGGCGGTGATCTGCGCGCTGGCGCTGGGCGGCTGTCTCACACTCCTGCACGGCACTGCGCGTTTCAGCCTGGACGGCTTCTGCGGTCTTGGCCTGCATCTCCGCGCCGACGGTTTCCGCAGCCTCTACGCGTCGGTGGCCGCCTTCATGTGGCTGGTCAGCGATGTTTTCGCCCCGGAATACCTGCACCACGACGGAATGCGGAACCGGTACTGGCTTTTCAATCTCTGGACGCTTGGCGCCACGCTCGGCGTCTTCCTGTCGGATGACCTGTATACTACCCTGATCTTCTTTGAGATCATGTCCCTCACCAGCTATACCTGGGTGGCGCAGGAGGAAACCCCCGGCGCCATGCGGGCTGCGGAAACCTACCTGATGGTTGCGGTCATCGGAGGCCTGACCACCCTGATGGGCCTGTTCCTGCTGTACCGGCAGGCCGGCACGCTGTCATTTGACGGCCTGCGGGAAGCCCTGGACGGCGGAACGCCGTCCCCGGCCGTTACCGTTGCCGTCTGGCTCACACTTTTCGGGTTCGCGGCCAAGGCCGGCCTGTTCCCGCTGCACATCTGGCTGCCCAAGGCGCACCCGGTCGCCCCGGCGCCTGCCTCCGCCCTGCTCTCCGGTATCCTGACCAAGAGCGGGATATTCGGCATGATCGTCCTGTGCGCCAATATCATGCCCGGTGTCCGTTCCTTCGGCAATGCCCTGCTGGTGCTTGGTGCCGTCACAATGCTGCTGGGCGCCCTGCTGGCGCTTTTCTCCGTGGATCTCAAGCGTACGCTTGCCTGCTCCTCCGTCAGCCAGATCGGCTTTATCACCGTCGGCCTGTCGGTGATGACCCTCCTGGGAGAGGAGGGCTCCCTGGCTGCCTTTGGTACGCTGGAGCATATGATGAACCATTCCCTCATCAAGCTGTGCCTGTTCCTCTGTGCTGGCGTGGTATACATGAACCTGCACCGGCTGGACCTGAACGGTGTCCGCGGCTTCGGCCGGGGCAAGCCGCTGCTGCACTTCTGCTTCCTGGCCGGCGCGGTCTCCATTGCCTGTATCCCGCCGCTGGGCAGCGGGTTCAATTCCAAGTCCCTGCTGCATGAAGGCATCCTGGAGCTCATCGCAGAGCTTTCCGCCCACGGGCTCACCGTCTGGCCGTACCGCGTGCTGGAACTTCTGTTCATTTTCTCCGGTGGGCTCACCGTTGCCTATATGACCAAGCTTTACATCTGCCTGTTCATTGAGAAGAACGCGGATTCGGAGCTGCAGGCGAAATATGACGCGATGAACGGCCGGTATATCCGGAAACCGGCGGCAGCCGCGCTGCTCGCCGCATCGGTTCCCCTGCCCTTCCTGGGGCTTTTCGGTTCCGCCCTGCTCAGTCCGTGTGCGGAACGTTCCATGCCGTTCTTCGGCCAGGGTTTTCCCGGGCATGTCCATTATTTCTCGAGCGAGAACCTGATCGGCGCGGCGGAAAGCATCGCCGTGGGCGCGCTGGTTTACCTGCTGGTGGTCCGCCCTCTGCTGATGGCGTCTTCCGCAGGCCGTTCCGGTTCCGGAAAGCGCGTATATGTCAACCGCTGGCCTGCCTGGCTGGACCTGGAGGACAAGGTTTACCGTCCCCTGCTCAGCGCGCTGGTCACCGGTTCCTCCTTCGTTTTCCGTTTCATTGCCTCCATCCCGGACAGCAAACTCATCCGCGTATGGATCCCGGCGGCATTCACCGCGTTTTTCCGGTTCCTCGCGGCCGCGCCGGAAAGCCGGCCGGTCCTCGTATGGATTCCCCGCCTGCTGACCGCTGCCACCCGTTTCCTCTCGGAGCTGACGGATTATTTCGCCCTGTTCATCCGCAGGATCCTGGATGCGGGCCGTTCCCGGAGCCAGGACATCCCGTCCGGCGGCTTCCTGCCGGCCGAGAGAAGGCGGCTGCTCACGCTCGCGGGCCACAATGTCGGCCGGAGCCTCACCTTCGGACTGATCCTCACCGCGGCAGGTCTGCTGCTCATGATCGTCTATCTGCTCATCCGTTTCTGAACCCGTTTCCGACCTTTCATATGCCGGCAGCTGCTGCCGGCATATTTCCTGTTTTTTTCCGACGGATTTCTTCTCATTTGGGCGGTTTTGTGCTATGCTTCTGCACAGAGATTCCTGAAGGAGTGAACGTATGCATACCGCCTTTCTGATGGGGAATGAAGCCATCGCGATGGGGGCGCTTGCGGCCGGGGTCAACCTGGTCTGCGGCTATCCCGGCACCCCCTCGACCGAGGTTCTGGAAACCGTTGCCAAAAACCGCGGCGATTCCGTCTATGTGGAATGGTCCGTTAATGAAAAAACCGCCATGGAAGTGGCTGCCGGCACGTCCTATGCCGGTGCCCGGGCGCTCGTCACCATGAAGCAGATGGGCCTCAACGTGGCGTCCGATCCACTGATGTGCCTGGAGTATATCGGAGTAAAAGGCGGCCTGGTTGTCCTCGTTGCGGACGATCCCGGCCCCATCTCCTCCCAGACCGAGCAGGATACCCGCAGCTTTGCGTCCTTCTCCAAGGTGCCCGTTTTCGATCCTTCCACCGCGCAGGAAGCATACGATATGATGCGCGAAGCATTCGCCTTTTCCGAGGAATACCACACCCCGGTTTTCCTCCGGCCGACCACGCGCGTTTCCCATGGCTATGCTTCCATCCGCGTGCTGGATGCGGAAGAGTACGAAACCCACACGCCGGACGGGTTTGTCCGCGATCCGGCCCGCTGGGTCATTTTCCCGCGCCTTTCCTTTGCCAGCCACCGCAAAATTGAGGAGCGCAACGCCGCGCTTTCCGATGTCCTGTCGGATTATGCCCCCAACCGGATTGAGTCCGGCGATCCGGCCTGCCGGAAGGGCATCGCCACCGGCGGCATCAGCTGGACCTATGTGATGGAAGCCCGGGAAAAGCTCGGCAAATGCCGGGTGCTGAAGGTCGCGACGCCCTTCCCGTTCCCGGAAAAGAAAGCCGTTGAGTTCCTCTCCGGCCTGGATGAGGTGCTCTGTGTCGAGGAGCTGGATCCCGTCATTGAGCGGGCGCTCATCTATATCTGCGGAAAGTACGGCCTTTCTGTCCGGATTCTCGGAAAACAGACCGGCCATATCCCGCTGTCCGGTGAAAACACCCGGGACAGCGTTGCCGCCGCGGTCGCGTCCTTCCTGGACGTTCCGCTCCCGGCCGTTTCCGAGGCGGCTCCACCTCCCCTGCCGGTCCGCCCGCCGGTGCTTTGTGCCGGCTGCCCGCACCGCGCCTCCTTCTACGCCGTCAAGCAGGCTATGAAGGGCCGGAAAACCATCTTCTGCGGGGATATCGGCTGCTACACGCTCGGCAACGCCATGCCGCTGGACATGGTGGACACCTGCCTGTGCATGGGCGCCGGCCTCGGCATCGCCCAGGGCATCCGCCACCTGGAGGCGGACCGCACCTGCTTCGCCTTTGTCGGGGATTCCACTTTCTTCGCCTCCGCCCTGCCCGGTGTTGTGAATGCCGTTTACAACCAGGCGGAATTCACCCTGGTGGTGCTGGATAACTCCACCACCGCGATGACCGGCCATCAGCCGCATCCCGGCACCGGCCGCACCATGATGGGGGATGTGGTCGAAAAAGTAAGCATTGAAAATGTCCTGCGCGGTATCGGTGTCACGGAAGTGGTCACCGTGGATCCGCTGGATCATGCCCGTGCCGTGGAAGCGGTTCGCGGAATCGCGGACCTGCCCGGCGTCAAGGCCGTCATCTTCCGTTCCCCCTGTATCGCGCTCTCGAAGTCGCAGGGCTGCCTTGCCGTGGATACCGCAAAGTGTATCGGCTGCAAAAAGTGCATCCGGGAGATCGGATGCCCCGCGCTCAGCATATCCGGCGGCAAAGCGGTCATTGACCCGGCGCAGTGCACCGGCTGTGGCCTGTGCGCACAGCTGTGCCCGGTCCATGCAATGGAGGTGAGTTCCCGTGCATAAGGATATTATCCTCTGCGGTGTCGGCGGCCAGGGAACTGTCCTGGCTTCCCGCCTCATTTCCGCTGCGGCAATGGCCCGGGACATCCCCGTCATGTCCGCGGAAACCATCGGCATGGCGCAGCGGGGCGGCAGCGTGTTCAGCCACCTGCGCATGGGCGATGGCATTTATTCCCCGATGATTGCCCGCGGTGAAGCGGACCTCATCATCGGCTTTGAGCCCGGGGAGGCGGTCCGCCTCCTGCCTTTCCTGAAGCCGGGCGGCCAGATGATCGTGTCCGACCGGGCGGTAATGCCGGTCACCGCTTCCCTGTCCGGTACCGAATACCAGGCGCAGGATATGCTGGATTACCTGTCCGCCCATGTGGCCGATCTCCGCGTGATCGACGCAGAACGCGCCATGCGGGAAATCGGCTCCCCGAAGGTGCTCAACCTGATCCTGCTCGGTGCCGCCGTCCGCGGCGGTGCGCTGGGGCTGGATGAGGCGGACCTGGAAGCCGCCGTCCGGTCCCGGATCCCGCAGAAATTCCATGAACTCAATCTCCGGGCCCTGGCCTGGGCAAAATAACACGAAAGAAGGAACCTGTCATGCGTATTTCCGAATCCCAGCTGGAGCTGGTCAACAAGCAGATTTCAGCGCTGCGCGCCGCGAAGAATTTCTACGGCCGCAAGCTGGAAGATGCCGGCATCACCGGCGTCTCCTCTCCGGAGGAGTTCGAATCCCTGCCTTTCTCCGAGAAGAATGACCTGCGGGAAGCCTATCCCCTTGGCCTGATGACCGCTCCGGAGGATCAGATTGTCCGCATCCATTCCTCCTCGGGCACCACCGGCCTGCCCGTCATCATCCCCTACACCGCGAAGGATGTGGAGGACTGGGCCATCATGTTCGCCCGCTGCTATGAGTATGCCGGCATCACGAACATGGACCGCATCCAGATCACGCCCGGCTACGGCCTCTGGACCGCCGGCATCGGCTTCCAGGCCGGTGCGGAGCGCCTGGGCGCCATGGTCATCCCGATGGGCCCCGGCAACACGGAAAAACAGCTGCAGATGATGCAGGACATGGGTTCCACCGTGCTCTGCTCCACCTCCTCCTACGCGCTGCTCCTCTCCGAGGAAATTGAAAAGCGCGGCCTGAAGGACAAGATCCACCTGAAGAAGGGCGTCATCGGTTCCGAACGCTGGAGCGAAAAAATGCGCACCCGCATCGCGGAATCCCTGGGCATCGAGCTCTACGATATCTACGGCCTCACGGAAATCTACGGCCCCGGCATCGGCATCAACTGCAAGTACAACACCGGCATGCACTACTGGGATGACTACCTCTACATCGAAATCATCGATCCGCATACCCTGAAGCCTGTTCCCGACGGGGAAATGGGTGAGATCGTCATCACCACCCTGGTCAAGGAGGGCGCACCGCTCATCCGGTACCGTACCCACGACCTTTCCCGCATCATCCCCGGCGAATGCCCCTGCGGAAGCAAACATCCCCGCCTGGATACCATTATGGGCCGCACCGACGACATGATGAAGATCAAGGGCGTTAACGTCTTCCCGAGCCAGATCGAGGAAATCCTCCAGTCCTTCCCCGAGGCTTCCAGCGAATACCAGATCCGCATCTCCCACCTGGACGGCAAGGATACCATGCGGATCTATGTCGAGACCAACGGCTCCGTGGACTTCCAGGACCTGGCCAACCGCATTGCCGGAAAGGTCAAGAGTGTCATCGGCTTCACCCCGATCGTCAAGGTTGTGGAAAACGGCCTTCTGCCCCGCAGTGAGAAAAAAACCAAGCGCGTCATCGACGAACGGTACGACTGATCGTTATTTCCCGCGTTTTAGGTTCATTTTAAAAACCTCTCTTACAATCATCCTGTCGGATGCGGTAAGGGAGGATTTTTTCTCTGCGGCAGAGAAAGAATTCCATAAAAATAACCCTTCCTGTGTGTTGCTGTGGAATGCCCGATCGGGCCGGAGGTATGGATGAGGCTGTTATTTGCGGAGGATGACCGTGACCTGTCCGCGGCGGTCAAAGCATTGCTGGAACGTTCCGGCTATGTGGTGGACGTTGTCTTCGACGGTGCTGAGGCCGTGGATTATGCCGCCGCGGAAAACTATGACGGCATCATCATGGACTGGATGATGCCGGAGATGGACGGGGTGGAAGCCCTGAAGAAGATCCGTGCCTCCGGGAGCAATGTGCCCTGTATGCTGCTCACCGCCCGGGACGCGTTCGAGGACCGGATCACCGGGCTGGATGCCGGGGCGGATGATTACCTGCCGAAGCCCTTCAACGCCGGCGAGCTTCTGGCCCGCGTCCGGGCTATGCTGCGGCGCCGGGAAAACTACGTGCCGGATACCCTCCGCTTTGAGGACCTCACCCTGGATAAGGGCAGCTGCGAGCTTTCCTGCGGTGGCCGTTCCGTCCGCCTCACCGGGAAAGCCTACCAGCTCATGGAGCTGTTCATGGAGAACCCGCATCTGCTGTTCTCCGTCCAGCAGCTCATGGATAAGGTCTGGGGCTGGGATGCCGAGGCGGAAATCAATGTCGTATGGGTCAACATCTCCCAGCTGCGCAAAAAACTCGCGGAGCTCGCCTCCGCCACGGAAATCCGGGTTCACCGCGGAACCGGCTACTCACTGGAGAAGAAATCATGATCAGGCAATTGCAGAAACGGTTTATCCGGATCGCCGTCCTGGCCCTCACCGTGGCCATGGTACTGGTGGTCTGCATCGTCAACCTGGCCAACTGGATCAGCGTGCGTGCCGAGCTGGCCGACACGCTGGCTTCATTGTCCGAAAATACGCTTCCCTCGGTTTCCGTCCCGTCCGAAAGTCCCCTTCCGGAACCCCCGGTTCCCGGTACGGAACCGGACAGCCGGTTCACATCCCGGCGGGAGCCCGGATTCCGCAATGAATGGGGCGGTTTCCGCAGCCGGCACGCGCGCAACATGGCCAGTGAAACCAACTGGTTCTCTGCCTGGATCAATTCCGGGAAGGAGATTTCCGGCCTGAATCTGGAAAACATGCCCGTTCTGGATGAAGACAGCGCTGCAGACCTGGTCCGCCAGGCGCTGGCTGCCGGAAGGGACAGCGGATATATCGGGGATTACCTGTTCCGCGTGCAGGAACTGGAAAACCGCTCCCGTGTTGTCATCATGGACTGTGAAACCCGCCTGGCCTCTGTGCGGACCCTTGCGCTCATCTCCGGAATTGCCTGCCTGGGCGGAATCCTGCTGGCTCTGCTGATCGTGATCCTCGCCAGCCGGAAAGCGGTTGAGCCTACCATCCGCAATATGGAACAGCAGAAGGAATTCATCACCAATGCCAGCCATGAGCTGAAAACGCCGCTCACGGTCATCTCCACCAATATGGAGCTGCTGAATATGGAAACCCCGGATAACCCCTGGGTCCGCAGCACACAGAAACAGACCTCCGCCCTCCGCCGCCTGGTGGATGAGCTGGTCTACCTTTCCCGCATGGAGGAGGAACATCCCGCCCTCACAATGGAAACGGTGGCAATCGGTTCCCTGCTGGAGGAGACCGCTGAGCCTTTCACCGCCATGGCGGAGTTCAGCGGAAAGGAAATGACCGTCCGTGCCGATCCGTCCCTGAATGTCACCGGTGACCGGGCTTCCCTGCAGCGGCTGCTCTCCACCCTGTGCGACAACGCGGTCAAATATGCCTCGGAAAACGGCTCCATCCTGGCGGAAGCCTTCCGGGACAGCCGGAATGCCGTACTCCGCATCTCCAACACGGTGGACACACCCCTCACGAAGGAGCAGTGCGATCAGATGTTCCTCCGCTTCTACCGGGCGGATCCCTCCCGCAGCAAGGAAAAACAGTCCGGCTTCGGCATCGGGCTGTCCATTGCGGCCGCCATCGCGGAAAAGCACGGCGGGACCATTCATGCCGCTATGGAGGATTCCCGCCTGGTTCTCACCTGTACCCTGCCCCGGGAAAAACCATGATAGATTTTATATACATCCTGTCTGACTTGTTCTGCATGTATATGTACTCAATAGTGTTCGTTCTTTTTTAATAATGTCGGATAAAGGCGCTATTATGTATGGGGTTTTCCTGCCATGGCATATCATAAAGATAGGTCATTATTGTATCTCCCGTTAATTTTCCTGTTCGGCCAATAACCAATTGTTCGTAAAATATCTTTCAGTTATGATCGTGATCTCCATAAAGAACGATTGAAGGGAAAACCAGGCACATGTCTGGTAGGGTGTCTGACCCCAGGCTGAAATCGATGTTCTAAAGCTAGTCGGCTATTATCCAATCGTCCACAAACGTGATCGTATAGCAGAAAGAAGGTATATAGAAAAGATTTCAACGCTCTGTTTATGGGTCTTTCGAATCATCTATTATTGTCCCTTTGCTGTCTATTTTAATTTGATTTCCATCTTCTAATATTATAATTGCAAACCCATCATCGCTAAACGTATATCCGCGATGATATCCATAACCAGGCAGTTTATATATTGGATTAACCATAACTTGTCCCGTTTCAGAAACATGCCCCCAAAGGCCATCATTCATAACCGCTGCATATCCGTTTGTATAGTCAAGTATCCACTCATAGTCTGGTTCCAGAATAATTTCTCCATATATATTTCCGATTCCGTATTTTTTTCTTTGACTATGATAGATACGTACTAATCCTTTCTCGTTAACAAAGCCATATGGAGATATGTATTCCGGAAATGTGATTGTATTTCCGGAGGAGTCAATAAGAACATAGCAATAATCAGGTCTGTCGACTGAATAATCAGTTATATCAATGACCGCATAGCCATTAACAAACTCCATATATGGGTTTTCATGGTTAAATTTTTGTTCAATTACCTGCAAACCACTATCTCTTGAAACATAGAAGAAATTGTTGTTTTCCAGTACCAGAATAGGATCGGATTCACAATTTGAAAACTCATCATATACAGAATCAAAGATCGGCTGTTGAAAAAAGCCACTCTTTTTATCTATAAATCCACAATGACCTTCTTCATCTTCAAACAAAAAAGTCAAATGAGTTTCTCTAACATACAGATATCCTCGATCTTCAAGCTTTTCTGTGATCGATTCGTCTGCCTGAGCATGAATGAATATGGCAGAAAGCAAAAGAAGAATGATTCTTACGTTTTTATAAAACAATTTCATATTCACTCCAATCCCATATATTTATTATAATTATACATTTTATAGTTTATATATTGTGGATAAGTAAACCATGACCAATGACAACTATTATCAAAATCAATCAGTGCTGTAATATTTGGCCCGGTATCATCCTCGAATAAACAACGCCCAAGGGTGTAGTTTTCAGAAGCAGACTGAAACACGCACCATTCTTCACCTGCACCGAGATCATATATCATAAGTGTTCCAACATGTGATATATCTTCACTATATACTTCCATTCCTTCTATAAGTGGGATAATAAAATTCCCATTAATGTATTCTAATTTGCCCTTAGGTCCCTTGAATCCTGTGTATCGATATGGCATCGTATAGCTTGTTCCCTCTGTGGTCTCATACATGGCATGACCGCAAGCAATCGAGCCAGGTATAACAATCCCATTTTTATTTTCTCTTCTTGTATATCCCTTTGGCTCATATGAAAAGTCAGATGCATTTTCAACAAAAGAGAGTATTCTGGGCTTTACAACTTTATAGAAATATGAGTTGTCAATAAATTCTGGGCTTAATGGAATCACATTACTTGTTAATAAGCCGTCACTATCTTTATTGTTAATCGGTTTATTTTCACAATACGCGAATATATTCCCCTTTGTCAGACTGTCCGCATTCAGGAACCTTCCCCAGGTAGGGTTGTAATACCGGCTTCTCAGGTAATACAGCCCTGTCTCCGTATCGTAGATGTATCCCCGGTACCGGAACGGCTGGATTGCGCCTACCGTCGATGCCAGTGTTCCCGTTGTTGCGAGCACTTTTCCCCAGGCGTCATAGACGTATCTGACGACCTCGGTTCCCGAACTGTTCACCAGCCCCAGTACGTCTCCCTGCAGGCTGTACACATACGCGTACTTCGTTCCCGCATAGTCCACGATCGCCGGCCGGTTCTGCGCATCATAGAAGAAGTGCAATGCTGTGCTCCCCCGGACCATGTGCACCAGTCGGCTTCCGTGCAGCGTGTAGTTCGTCACCGTGCTGCCCACCGTTTTTCGGATCCGCAGTCCTTCCGCATTGTAGAGGAAGGTGGCGGTAGTGCCGGACTTGGACATCTGCTTGAGCTGCCGGCCATT
>JAFRTK010000070.1 GCA_017427165.1 Clostridia bacterium | reverse complement strand
GCGGCAGCCCGCAACCCCAATCGGCGGGCTCCCCACCGGGGAGCCCGCCTGTTTTCGGAACCAGCCGGCGGACATGATCCGCGGCGGTTTTTCAAGGCATGGTATAATGATGGAAATAACCATCACAGGAGAATGAAAATGAACAGAGTATACTGCTGCTACCCCGGGGGGAAACACAAGGCGCTGACCATGAGCTATGACGACGGCCGTTCCTATGACCGCCGCCTGGTGGAGATTTTCAACAAAAACGGGATCAAGGGGACGTTCCACCTGAACAGCGGCCTGTTTGACCGGGGTGACCGGGTGATGCCGGAGGAGATTTCCGATCTGTACGCGGGCCACGAGGTGGCGTGCCACACCGTGACGCACCCGACGATTGCCCGCTGCCCGCTGCCGGAGGTGGCGCAGGAAGTGCTCGAGGACCGGAAATTCCTGGAGAAATACACCGGCTATCCGGTGCGGGGACTGAGCTATCCGAACGGCTCCGTGACCAGGGACATCGAAAACCTCCTGCCGTCGCTGGGAATCCGCTATTCCCGCGTGGTAGGCTCCTCGGATTCCTTCGGGCTGCCCGAGAATCCGTACCGCTGGCAGGCCACCTGCCACCACAACCACCGGCTGATGGAACTTGGGGAACAGTTCCTGGGCCTTTTCAAGAAACAGTACCTGTACCTGATGTATGTATGGGGACACAGCTACGAATTCAACGACAAGAACAACTGGGACCTGATGGAATCCTTCTGCGAAATGATGGGCGGCAAGGAGGACATCTGGTACTGCACGAACATCGAGTTCATGGACTGCATGGACGATTTCGCCCGCCTGCAGTTTGCGGCGGACAACAGCTTTGTATTCAATCCCAACGCACGGGACTGCTATATATCCGTTAACGACCAGCCCGCCGTCCGGATCCCCGGGGGCCAGGGCATGACACTGTAAGGAGAAAAAACCATGGAACTGTACCGCGATCCGGTAACCGGCTATGAAATCCGGCGCTACACGGAAGGCCCGGAACGGAATGCCAAGCTTTACTTCACCTGTGAAAACTTCTCAACGGATGACAAATACTTCTTCTTCATGAAGCAGCAGATGTCAGACGGCAGCAAGGAACTGTCCGGCGGATGTTACCGGGCTAACGTGGAAACCGGCGAGCTGGAACGCGTGACGGACAATACCTACCGCGGCTTTGCCACCGACCGGGAGAAGAACATCGGCTACACCTGCCGGAACGAGACGGAAGTTTACGCCGTGGACCTTTCCACCATGGAAATGAAGAAGATCGGCGACCTGCCGAAGGGCGGCCAGATCACCGGCCACCTCACCGCGGCGGATACCGGGCGAATCGCCTGCAGCTACCACCTGGCCAACAAATACTACGGCCTGGTGATCATGGATCCCGGTAAGGAAGCGGAAGTGGTGTACCAGAGCGACTACCGCCTGGGCCACGCGCAGATCTGCCCGTCGGACGAGAACCTGATTTTCTACATCCACGAGACGGAAGGCGACGCTTTCCAGCGCACCTGGATGTTCGACGTGAAGGAACGGTATGTGCGCCCCTACTATGTGGAGCATCCAAGCGAGTGGATCACCCATGAGGTGTGGTCCTCCGACGGGAAGGAAATGGCGCTCATGAAGCTGGATCCCGCCGGGCCTGTGGACGGGAGCAAGGGCGAGTTCCACACCGGCAACATCATCATCGCCGACAAGGACGGCCGGCATTTCGACGTGGTGGCGCAGAGCATGCAGATCCTGCATCCCTGCATCAGCCGGGATCACAAGTGGCTGTGCGCGGACCGCATCAGCTACCTGGGCACCAAAGTGCAGGAAGGCGTGGTCCTGTTTGAACGCGCCACGGGCAAATCCAGGTTCATCGCGTCCACCGGCAGCTGCAAAACCGGTGCGGACCACCAGCATCCCTCCTTCAACCGCCGGGGCGACCAGATCCTCTTTTCCAACCCGGACGCGAACGGGAATGCCCAGGTGTGTGTGATTGACCTGAATCAGGTATGGAAGGACTGGTAAGCATATGCCTTCGATCTATATCATCGGTGACTCCACGGTGGAGGACAACAAGCCGCCGTTCCGGGGCTGGGGATGGGCCCTGCCGAAGTATGTGAGGGAAGGCGTGGAGGTGAAAAACCACGCGCGTTCCGGCCGCAGCACCCGTTCCTTCCGGGAGGAAGGCCTATGGGATCCGGTGGAAAAGGGACTTTCCGCCGGGGACCTGCTGCTGATCCAGTTCGGCCATAACGACGAAAAGGACGATGAGCGCCATACGGATCCGGATACGACCTATCCGGAAAACCTGTGGAACTACTGCAAGGCCGCGCTGGATAAAGGCGCGCAGCCCGTGCTGCTGACGCCGGTTTCCCGCCGCTTTTTTGTGGGCGGCGGCGCCATGCTGTACACCCACGGGGAATACCCCCGGGCGGTGCGGCAGCTGGCGGAGGAGAAGCATATTCCCCTGATCGACCTGAAGAAGGACAGCCGGGAGCTGTACCTCTCCCTGGGCGAGGAAAAGACGGCGGAGCTGTTTGTACGCCTGGCGCCGGGCGAAAACCCGGACTTCCCGGACGGACACGACGACAAGACCCATTTCAACGCGTACGGCGCGGACAAAATCTGCACCCTGGTGGTGGAAGGAATGTGCCGAATCCCCGAATGCGCGAAATTCCTGAAATAACCCCGCGGAACGGAGGAAAACGATGAATATCGGTATTCGCCTGCATGACACAAAGCCCGGAACGCTGAAGGAACGCCTGGCCTTTGCCAAGGCCCAGGGCTTTACCTGCGCGCATGTGGCGCTGAGCAAGGTGCTGGACGATTTCGCCATGGAGGACGCGCCCAAGAAGCTGACGGATGAGTACGCGGCCGCTGTGCGGAAGGATTTTGACGAATCCGGCATGGAATGCGCGGTGCTGGGCTGCTACCTGAACCTGACGGACCCGAACCCGGAGCGCCGGGCAAGGACCCAGGAGATCTACATGGCGCATCTGCGCTTTGCCCCGAAGATCGGGGCGCGGGTGGTGGGTTCCGAAACCTTCGCGAACCCGGAAATGAAGCTGACCGAACCGGCGGGGCAGAGCGAGGAAGCCTTCCGCCTGTTTATGGACAGCCTGCGGCCGATCGTCCGCTGCGCGGAGGAAAACGGCGCCGTGATGGCCATCGAGCCGGTGTGGAACCATGTGATCGCCACGCCGGAGCGCGCCGCACGCATGCTGGAGGAACTGCCTTCCGACCACCTGCAGATCATCCTGGACGCGGTGAACCTCATCGCCCCGGAGAACGCGGGGAAGGCGGATGAAATCATCCGGAACGCGGTTTCCCTGCTGGGGGACCGGGTGCGGATCCTGCACATGAAGGATTTCGTGCTTACCCCGGAAGGAAAGATGGACGCCTGCGCCTGCGGCACGGGCTCCATGCGGTATGACCGGCTGCTGGCCTTCGGGAAGGCAAAAGACCTGCCCATGACACTGGAAAACACGGTGCCGGACAACGCGGAAGCTGCGCGGCTGTACCTGGAGCAGGCGGCCAAGGCCCTGTAAGCGGAGGAAACACGATGCGGATTTTTGTGTGCGGCGATTCCACCGCCGCCTCGTACAACCCGGAAGAAACCCGGATGGTAGGCTGGGGACAGCTGCTGGGGGATTTCCTTCCCGGGATCACCGTGGTGAATCTTTCCATGGCCGGGCGCAGCACGAAGACCTTCCTGGCGGAAGGCCGGCTGGAGCCGGCGGGGCAGGCAGACCCCGGCGACCTGGTGCTGATTCAGTTTGCGCATAACGACGAGAACGAAAAAAAGCCCGAGCGCTATACGGCGCCCTGGACGGAGTTTCCGGAGAACCTGAAGTTTTTCATCCGCTTCGCGCGGGAGCACGGCGCGGTGCCGGTGCTGCTGACGCCCATCTGCATGCGGATCTGGCAGGACGGAAAGCTGCAGCCGACCCACGGGGAATACCCGGCAGCCATGCGCGCCGTGGCGGAAGAAACGGGCGTTCCGCTGATCGACCTGTATACGGAAAGCTTTCGGATTGTGGAATCAATGGGTGAGGAAGGGAGCAAGGCGCTGTTTATGCACTTTGCCCCCGGCGAGGATCCCGCGTATCCGGACGGATCGGAGGACAACGCCCACACGAAGCGGGCCGGGGCGGAACGCTTTGCCGCGGCAGCCGCGCAGGGACTGAAGGAGCTGGGCCTCGTCCCGCAGGGATAATTACCGCCAGGGCAGGAAGCCCTTTGCTTCCTCCATGGATATTTCCTCTTCCGGCTGGAAGAGAGCTGAAGCCATATAGTCATATATGGCTTTTTGCATGGCCCGGACATTCGGCGCCTGTGCCCCCTGGTGCAGGCCCAGGGAGGAAACCAGCAGGCGGCCGCCGCCGCACCGGCACTCAAACAGCTGCGCCATCGGGCGGAGCAGCGCGCAGGAATCCATCTCCGTGATGATGGCCTTCATCCGGCGCGGCAGCAGGATGGCCCGGCGGCAGGCCATGGGTTTCCACTGCCAGGAGCTGAACTCATCGGTGGGGAAACTGCGGAACAGCGGGTGGCCCGCGTCGATCAGCTGGCCCATGCAGCCGGACTGCGTGGGGAAGGTGCAGACCGACCAGAAGTCCGGGCTGAACTGGGCCTGCACGGAGCGGGGAAGCGCTTCGGCCGTGCTGTCCGGCGCAAGGTATACTTTCCCGCCGGAAGCCAGCACCTGCCGGGCCTTTTCGTCCAGCACGCGGCATTCCAGCACATCCTCCGGGCAGACCGGTTCCGCGTCCGGGTAGACCCAGAGGGGATATGTATTCGGGTTTCCGCAAAAATCCAGCGCCAGGTCCAGGCGCGCGGCCTTTCCCGGATCCGGGAGGCGGAAACGGATCTCCGCCGGAGCAGACAGGGAACCGGCCGGGACCCGGAGGGAAGCGGTTTCCCCGGAAAGGGAAACCCCGTCCCCGGAGAGCGACCAGGCGCAGGGGCCTTCCAGGTCCGATTTGCCGTAATTTGCGATCCGGACCGGGAAGCAGGTTTCCTCACCGGAGGTGAATACGAACCGGGGCAGCAGCGCCAGGGGCAGCACATCCCGGAAGAAGGCGGCAAACCGCGCCGGATCCGCGAAGGGATACGGCTTCGGCCGCAGGTGCGCGTTCATCATGCCGACCAGCGCGGTGCCCTGGCCGGGGAAATCCTGCAGGCTGAGCAGGGAGATGCCGCTGTACCCCTCCGTGCGCATGGCGGCCTCGACCTCGGCCCGGTAACACTGCAGGGCGTTTTCACCCGAGGCACGGACCATCCGCGGCCAGATATCCGAAAGCCCGGCAGCCCGCATTTTCCGCTCCATGTGCATGAGGTTGCAGGGCTTGGTGACCCCGCGGTAATCCGCGATCTCCCCGAAGTCCGGCAGCACCTCGTACTGGCCGACCTCGAAGGAAAAGACCGGCACACCGGAAACCTGCCGGAGCCGATCCACGGCGTCGGAGTAATCGATGTCAAAGCCCGTATCCTCCCGGTTCAGCCAGCCGGTGAAATTGGCGGAGGTTGCGCGGAGCGTGACCTTCCGATCATCCGAAGCGGTGTAGAAATCATCCCCCGGGTTCGGGCCCTTTTCGCCGTAGAAGGCATTGGAACCCGCGGCGTACAGCCGGGTCGGGTCTTCTTCCTTCAGCTCCCGGAGCAGGTGGCTGACAAAGGGCCGGACCTCATCGCGGTAATGCAGCTCGTTGCCGAAAGTGAGCATGACAAAGGACGGATGGTTCGCCAGGGCGCGGAGGATCCGCCCGGCCTCGAAGGCGTAATACCCGCGGGCTTCCCCGGATCCGAAAGCATCCTTCGGGTCCCAGTGGGAAAGCTCCGGCTGCATCAGCATGCCGAGCCGGTCCGCGGCGGCAAAGGCGGCCTCCGGCGGGCAGTGGCTGTGGAAGCGCACGCAGTTGACGCCCCAGGCGCGGTACTGCTCCAGGATGGAAATCCAGGTATCCTCATCGGTGGGGATGTATCCCGTTTCCGGGAAGGCGGCGCAGTTTGCCTCCCCGCGGAGGAAGAACCGTCGGCCGTTCAGGGTGAGGTGCCCGTCCCGGGCGGCAAAGGTGCGCACGCCGAAGGATATGGTGCGGCTTTCCAGGCTGCCTGCGGACACCGTGAGGGGAACCAGGTTCCCTTCCCCGATATCCCAGCGGGGGACATCCGGGCACAGC
This sequence comes from Clostridia bacterium, assembly GCA_017427165.1. Lineage (GTDB taxonomy): Bacteria > Bacillota > Clostridia > Christensenellales > Aristaeellaceae > Aristaeella. Next base: position 61,007 of record JAFRTK010000070.1, on the reverse strand, counting down.
GGCAGGGTGCAGCGCACTTCGAAAACGCCGGTCTTTTCCGGAACAGGGATTTCCGCATCTGAAACGAGGGCAGGAGAGGAAACGCGCAGGGTGCCCGCAATCCCACGGGACAGGTCCAGGGTGACGCGGATTTCCGCCCTGCCGTTTCCGGGGTATACCCGGACCGCGGCGATATAATCCGGCTGTTCAATCCGCAGGCGGATATATCCGAGGATGCCGTTCCAGTTGGTCTGCGTTTCGTCCGAAGCGGCGGAGGCATACACGATGGCATCCCGCGGCCAGCCGGGATAGCTGTTGTCCGAAAGGAAGGAGAACTCATCCTCCCCGGTGATGAGGCCGGTGATCTCAAACACGGCGGGGGCGGAGAGGCAGGACGGCTCCGCGGCCGGCGCTTCCTTCCCGTTGACGGTGAGGCGCAGCTGCCGTGTGCGTTCACACTCCAGGAAGACGCGGCTTCCGGCGGGGCAGTCCCAGGAAAACTTCCGGGTAAACCGGACCGGTCCCTCGAAGGTATGGCGGCGGGTGAGCCGGGTGACGATGGGGTCGCCCTCCTGCCAGAAACCGAGGCGCTTTACGTCTTCGGCCTGCCACTGCTTCGCGGGATCATCCGGGAAGCCGAAGCCGGCCTCGTCCAGCGTTCCGGGCAGGCGGACAGCGCCGGAATGTCCGGCAAAGGAAACTTCCCAGGACCCCGAAAGATCGACGGTTCTCATGTGCGTATACCTCGCTTTTTTCTGCCTCTATCATACGCCCGCGGAGCCGCTTCGGCAAGGGGATTCATCAGTTATTGCGGACTTTCCGAAAAGCCTTGCGGGGAAGCCTCTGCAGCGGATATAATCTAGAAAACAGACAGGGAGAGGAAAAACAGATGACAAGGATCCATATCAGGCGGGACCAGTCCGCCGGGACGATTTCCCGGTATATCTACGGCAATTTCTCCGAGCACCTGGGCCACTGCATCTACGGCGGCATCTTCGTCGGGAAGGACAGCGACATCCCCAATGTAAACGGCATCCGCACGGACGTGGTGGAGGCCATGAAGGCCATCCATATGCCGGTGCTGCGCTGGCCGGGCGGCTGCTTCGCGGATGAGTACCACTGGCGGGACGGCATCGGCCCGCAGGAGCAGCGCCGCAACATGGTGAACACCAACTGGGGCGGCGTGACGGAGGACAACTCCTTCGGTACGCATGAGTTTATGGAGCTGTGCAGCCAGGTGGGCTGCGAGCCCTACATCACGGGCAACGTCGGCAGCGGCACGGCGCAGGAAATGAGCGAGTGGGTGGAATACCTGAACTCCGACGGGGACTCCACCGTGGTGCGCGAGCGCCGGGCCAACGGCCGGCAGGACAGCTGGGGCGTGAAGTACTGGGGCGTCGGCAACGAGAGCTGGGGCTGCGGCGGCATCATGCGGCCGGAGTACTACGCGGACGTGTACCGCCGGTACCAGAACTTCTGCCGGAAATACGGGGACAACAAACTGTACAAGATCGCCTGCGGCCCCAACGGAGCGGATACCAACTGGACCGACGTGGTGATGAAGAACGCCGCGTTCTGCATGGACGGCCTGAGCCTGCACTTCTACACGGTTCCGGGCAGCTGGGAGCACAAGAACAAGGCCACGGAATTCACGAAGGACGATTACATTGAAACCCTGGCGATCGCCTCCCGGATGGACCAGCTGGTGACGGACCACGCCGCGATCATGGACAAGTACGATCCCGACAAGCGCGTCGGCCTGATCGTGGACGAATGGGGCACCTGGTTTGAGGTGGAGCCCGGAACGAACCCCGGCTTCCTCTACCAGCAGAACACCATGCGCGACGCGATGGTTGCCGCGGTCACGCTGGATATCTTCAACAGGCACTGCGACCGGGTATACATGGCCAATATCGCCCAGACGGTCAACGTGCTGCAGGCCATCATCCTCACCGAGGACGGAAAGATGGTCCTGACCCCGACCTACTACGTGTTCGACCTGTACCAGCACCACATGGACGCGAAGGAGCTGGCGTGCGAGGTGGAGGCCGCGACGCTCGGGACGGAGAAGTTCCGGGTGGCCGGTGTGACGGCTTCCGCCTCTGAGAAAGACGGGTTCGTCACCGTGACGCTGAGCAACCTGGACCCGGAAAAGGCGGACGAGGTCGTGATCAGCCTGCCGGGCGCCGGCGAAGTGACCGGCCGCATCCTGCAGGGAAAGATGGACGCGTACAACGACTTCGGCAATTCCCCGCTGAAGACCGAAGCCTTCAGCGATTTCGAAACCCGCGGGGATGAAATCATTGTGCGGATGCCGGCGTGCTCCGTGGCGGAGCTCCGCGTGAAAATCTGAAGAGACGGATGAAAAGAGAGCCTGGAAGGGAAGCTTCCGGGCTCTTTTCCTTTGGACCAATATTGAAAAAACAACTGTGATATGGTATAAACAATAACAGATGACAGTATATGCGCAACGGAACCGGTAGAAAAACAAATACGCTGCAGTCGCCATTTTCGACGGAGGACAGGAGAAAGAACATGAAAAAAGGGATTTTTATCACCGTGATCTGCGTTCTTGCCGTGGCAGCTATCGCACTGGGGATGCTGTATTACACGAACAACGAAGACAAGACGCGCCAGATCAAGACCCTGATGGCCGATGCGGACAAACAGGCGGACCAGATTGAGAAGCTCAGCGCCGACGTGGAGGACCAGGCGCTGAAGATTGAGGGCCTGGACGCGGACGCCGCGGAAAAGGCGGCGCAGATCGCAACGCTGAACGCGGATGTTTCGGACAAGGCCGCGCAGATTGAAACGCTGAACAGCGATGTTTCGGATAAAGCCGCGCAGATCGATCAGCTGAATGCGGATGTTTCGGATAAAGCCGCCCAGATCGAAACGCTGAACGCGGATGTTTCGGATAAAGCCGCCCAGATCGAGACGCTGAACGCGGATGTTTCGGACAAGGCCGCCCAGATCGAAACGCTGAACGCGGATGTTTCGGACAAGGCCGCACAGATTGAAACGCTGAACGCGGATGTTTCGGACAAGGCCGCCCAGATCGAGAAGCTGAACGCGGATGTTTCGGACAAGACCGCACAGATTGAAACGCTGAACGCGGATGTTTCGGACAAGGCGGCGCAGATTGAAAAGCTGAACGCCGATGTTTCGGACAAGGCCGCACAGATTGAAACGCTGAACGCGGATGTGGCGGATAAAGCCGCGCAGATCGATCAGCTGAATGCGGATGTGGCGGCGAAGAACGCGCAGATTGATACGCTGCTGGCAGAAGCGGCAGGAAAGACCGCACAGGCTGTGACGCCCGCCGCGGATACCGCGGAGAAGCCGGATGCCCCGGAAACGGATATCCCCGCGCCGGCCGTGCAGGCCGGAAACCCGGACGCGGATGCCGGCGCCCGGATTGAGGCCCTGGAAGCGGAAACCGCGGAAAAGGATATCCGGATTGAAGCGCTGAATGCCGAGGTTGCGGACAAGGCGGCCCTGATCGAATCCCTGAACGCCGGGATTACCGAACAGGTGGATGCCCTGAAGGCGCAGATTACCGAGAAGGAAGACCTGATCAAAACGCTGGAAGCGGACGCCGCGGACAAAGCCGCGCAGATTGACGCGCTGAACGCGGACATCGCGGACAAGGCGGCACAGATCGACGCGCTGAACGCGGATGCCGCGGACCGGACCGCCCGGATGGATGCCATGGACGCGGATGCCGCGGACAAGGCCGCGCTGGTGAAGACGCTGCAGGCGGATGTGGAAAGCAAGACGGAACAGATCGGAACCCTGAGCACAGAGATCGCGGAGAAGACCGCGCAGATTGATACGCTGAACGCGGAGATCGCGGACAAGGCGGAACAGATTGATGCGCTGAACGCTGATGTGGAAACCCTGCAGAAAGCGCAGGAAGACAGCGAATTCCGGTTTGAGGAACTGAAGAAGCTGTTTATGACGACATTCAGCGCTTCTTCGGATAACGTGCTGGGGAACCTGGAAGGCAGCGAAAATGTGGAAGTGATCCGCCGCTTCCGGATCCGGGAGGAAGACAATCCCAACGCGCGCTCCTATCCCGGTATCGCGGACGGCAATATCCTGGGCCATGCCACCGCTTCCCGGGAATACACCATTCTGGATGTTTCGGAGAACGGATGGTACCTGATCCAGCTGGACAACGGGAAAACCGCCTGGGTCAACGGAAAGATGGGGACCGTGGTGGAAATCGAATTCAACTTCCCGTCCGGTACGCCGGATGGAGCGGCTGAAGGCGCGGAATGACCGGAAAAACCCGGCGCGCCCGCGAAGCGGACAAACGGTAAACAGACCAAAGGCCTGCCCGGACCGGGCAGGCCTTTTCCATATCCGTCAGGGAGGTCAGACCACTGTGCGGAGCAGATCCCGCTGCGCATCCGTGAGCACGGCGTCCCCGGCTTCCCGCAGGGCCAGCACGTGCTCAACTTTGCTGGCGCCGACGAGCGGAAAGGTCGGGAAGGGCTGGCCGGTGAGCCAGGCCAGGGCGATGCTGCCCACGGACAGGCCCGTTTCCCCGCTGACCGCCCGGATCCGCTCCAGGACGGCGCGGTTTTCCGGGCAGTCGAACTCCCGGCGCAGGTTATCGGTGAGGGTACCGTCTCCCCGGGTGTCCAGCCGGGTGAAATACCCGTGGGCCTGGGAGGAGAAGCAGAAGCACGCCATCCCGGTTTCCCGGTGCATGCGCCATGTTTCGGCGTCCATGCCCCGGGTGGTGGGGTCCAGGAAGAACCGCTGCTGCGCCAGGCTGAACTGGGGCTGGTTGACCGAAAGACGCGTCAGTCCATGGGCTTCCGCATAGTCATTGGCCTCCCGGATGCGTGCCGGCGCCCAGTTGGAAACGCCGATCATGCGGGTATACCCGTCCTCCACGAGGCCGTGCAGGGTTTCCATGATCCCGCCGACCGGGCGGGACGGATCGTCCCGGTGGAGAAAGTAAATATCCACATAACCGGTCCGCAGGTCTTCCAGGCTGGCGGCCATATCGCCCCGGATCTCTTCCGGGGACAGGCGGCTGCGGTGCATATCATGGAACGGCGGATGACCGCCCTTGGTGCTCAGGAAGATCTCCCGGCGGTTCCCACGGTCCTCCATCCAGCGGCCGACGATCTTTTCGCTCTCCCCGTTCCGCGGGGTCGCGAAATCGCCGTAGACCCGGGCAGTATCGACCAGGTTTCCGCCCAGGGAGACATAGGCGTCCAGCAGGTCCCGGGCGAGCCCTTCCGGGTGCCGCCCGCCGAACTCCGCGGTACCCATGCCGATGACGGACACCTCATCGTTTCCGAGTGCCTGCTTTCTCATTTCGGTTCGGCCTCCTCTGTTGCTGCAGCAGGAACCGAAGTGTCCGGCTGCGCGGAGCAATGCTGATGTGTGTATAAAAGAACAGATAATAATGACGGCCTGTTTCCTGACACATACACTATCATTATTCGGGCGAAAAGAGAAGCCCTTCATCGCACATAGCAGAGAAGGGCTTTGGGATCCCGCTTCCATGTTCGGCCATGTTTTGTGGCCGGGAATTCATCTCCCGTCAGTTAAATTCAGCAAAGATCTGCCGCGATTTTTCATTCAGGAGACTGATAAATTCGTCCGTGGAGAAGGAGTCTGTAACATACAGTTCAATTGCGTCATCAAATACTTCCGAATAAATGCCATCCCTTTCCGGATAAATGGTTCGCGTAGGAATAATCGTTTTTTCGGCGATTTTGCGATAGATTTCAATATCGTCCGGAGAGACTACCCATTGTGATTCGGTATCTTCCAGCATTTCCTGCAGGGAAGCCAGCTCCCGGCCAAGGGTAACGGCTGTTTCCTCATCATCGGTGCTTTCGATCTTTGCGGTGACTGCTGCTATCCTTACGGACAGCCTTTCAATTTCCGTCTGGTATCCTTCAGCCCGCAGGGGTTCTGTCCTGGAAGCGTCCAGCATATAGGCTGTTCTTGTATCCAGATGATCCACGTAGTACTCCATGAAGTCGACGGCTTCCCGGGAGTGTATGGAAAATGGACTCAGCATCAGCACCTCCATAATTCCCTTGACTGCCTGTTCGGAATCCGGTGTCAGGGTTGGAGGCAGAAATGATTCCACCACATCCGCGTCATTATATCCAAGGCCCAGGTACTGGGGATAATTCATGATCAGCGGAAGGGACTCCCCGTCATAATCAAAAATCTCTTTATGGTCCAGCGTATCCTGTACAGCGCTGCGGAACTCCTCCGTATCAAAATTTACGGGAGCCGTCCAGTCTTCATGAATCAGCAGAAACTGCCGGATAATTGTTTTCAGCATACCCTCAAGATTATCCATACTTTCAAACAGGCTGTATTCAGGATAATCCTCCGCGTATAGGTCATTCCAGGTACCCATGGCGGAGAAAACATCGTCATAGCACCGGGGATAAAGGCCCAGTCCCAGCTTCTGCCACATGCTCCGGTTAATTGTCCAATATTCACTGTCGACACTAACTGGAATTGCGTAAACATTTCCATCCGGCATCAGGATGTCCCGAGCCCATGGAAAAAAAGAGGAGAAATGCTTCGCCAGGTGTTCTGATCCGGTAATCTGTGCCGCATATCCCTTTGTAAGTGATTCCATATAGATCCCGTCAGATTCCACCAGGAACAGGTCCACGCCGCTGTCCCGCGACATCAGGGCATCCTGCAGGCCCATAAAGCTGTCTGCCCGATAATCGAATACAACGTTGATATTCGGATGCTCAGCCATGTACTGACGGACGATCCGGTTGTCCACACCGCCCAGAACACGCAGGGTGACGAAGCTTTCTGGATTCGTTTCAATTTTGCGGAAATTCAGCACATAATCCTGCAGGTACGCATATGTGTCATTCAAAACAAAGGCGCGTGCGGAACTATACAGTACATCATAAGGGATATATGCCGCGGTTGCCTGGCTGCCATCGGTTTCAATGATGAGCTGCCCGCCATCTTCCATATAGCATAGCTGTTCTCCATTCAGGACAAAGCCTGTAGTATCCGGACTGTATACTGTGTCATTCAGGGGGATGAATGCCTGTTTTTCCGGATCAAACAGGTAAAGCAGCTGCCCGCTGTCATCTGCCTGCATTTGTCCAGCCAACAACTGGCTGCCTGTGCAGGAGTAAAGGATACTGATATTCTGTTTTCCGTACATGGTGACCGCATCCGATGACGGATCAATGTGGTACAGTTCAAAGACCTGCCCGTCCTCATATGTCATACTGGACAGCAGAAGAAATACACCGTCCATAGCTGGGATACTGCTGATCAGTTCCTTTCGGCGGATCTCGCCCTGGTCATCATAGGAGAAGATCGTTTCTGCGTCTTCCAGGCATTCCTCCGCAGTCCGGCCCCCAATGACATAGAACTTTCCGCTCCGGCTGTTCAGGATATATATTTTCCCCTGGGCTGAAAAAATGTGATCCGGGTATCCGGGCGCTGCAATTGTCCCTTCGGGCAGCATGCTGAAATCCAGGATTTCGGTCAGGTCCCCGGTTTCGGGCCGGTAAGCCCATACCCCGGTGCGACCAAGCACCGCGATTTCATCCTGCCACGGGCAGGCATCATATATTCGTCCTGCCGCGCTGCTTTCCGACAGCAGTTCGCCTGCTGCACCCCCGATACATGACAAGCATAGAAGAAGCAAAAGGATAACCAGAATTGTTGTTTTTTTACTCATGTTATTCCTCGATCATTTTTTCCATGCGGACAGATCCGGGCACATATACCGGTCTTCTGCGGTGTTGGCGGGATCAATCATTTCCCCGGTCTGAGCATTGAAAATCAGCGGCATGTAATAGGGATTGTTACCGTCAAACATCATTTCACTGTCATTGGCGCCATATGCCGCCTCCCCGGAAGGACCGTCCGGATGGTACTCACACCAGACGACCCAACTGGGCAGAAGGACCTGCTCCTTGGGATTGGAAGTCTCATACTGCACGTAACCAAGTGTTACGCTATTGACCCACCGCACATATCCTTTCAGGATCAGGGTTTCAACCTGATCCCTCACCGCATCAAACGGCAGGAGGGGAATATCCTCACAGACAATACCGGTTTCCTGGTACAGACGTGCAGCAAGTAACCAAGCGTTATCACTGTATACTTTAGCGAATACGGTGCCCTTTAGGTCTGTATCCCAATTCGGCTCACATTCAAACCGATCTGAGAAAGTGTCACGGATTGCAGCGCAAAATGGAATCTTATGAAAGACCTGATTCGTGTTCAGATTATAGCATCCCATCTTTGAAATATGCTGATTGTTTTTTCGGTAATAGGTTTCACCGCCGATATAAATCGTATCCAAATGCAACTCGATATCTGGAAAAAACTCCAGGATATGATTTTGAGTAATTTCAAAAGCTTCCCGAACTGTTATTTTGTTCTTATAGGCATAAGCCTGGTTTTCATCATACCGGGGCAGGTCAAAAGCATTTTCCCACATCTTATGCGCATAGAATTCATCCTTTTTGGTTTTTCCCCATTCTGGCGGAATAGCATGTTGAATATATGTCCAATAATCTGTGGATTCAAAGATAAATGAATTGACTTTATCTTTTTTATCCAAACTTTTGTATTTTTTGGCCAGTTCGCTGTTCAGCGGCTCCGGAATCGGCGGCGCGGCCTGGACGGTAATTACCGGCGTGGTATCCGCATCCGGGATACAGATATCCACATCCACATCAACGGTCCGCCCGTAGGCTTGGTATGTCTGCTGCCATTTTGGCGTGGTCAATTCCGGCAACTCCTTGATAGAGACAGGAGCTGTATCCGCAACAGCTGTTGAAATGCAGATGATTGTAATCAGCAAGAGCGATAATATTGTTCTGCGTATTTTCATGATGCACCCCTGTTTTGCATATTGACTTTATGAGATCAAACCGGTGGGGGAGATTTTTCTTTCCTTCGCCGATTTTACTGCGTTTACCGTGATATTGAGGATTCCTGTAATTATAACGCCGGATAACAGATAAATCATCCCGTCGGAAATGGATTTGCCGCCGTTTCCAATACTGTAATTGCGCAGCATCGCTTTCAGGGTGAAGCAGCGGACCGGGAGCCAGGGAAGGACTTCCGTACCAAACCATATACTGTCCCAATGGACTGCAACCAGGCAGATCAGCAATCCCGGAAACAAAATACCGGCTTTATTCATTGCACTTAAAAAGAGAACCGTTTCCAGCCAGAACAGAATCATAACGAGGAGTGAAAGCCATGCTGCAGAAATAGGAGACATCGCATTTACAATAAAAGGTGGAACGACTGACTGAAAGCCGGATGTCCATTCAATTCCCGGTTTTCCAAAAAAGAAGGATACGATGAGCGCGATGACGCATAACAGGACAGCCGCCGTGGCTGTGTAATTGACAGGCGCCAATATACTATTGCATATATGCAAGCTTTTTTCATCTTCCAAATCTTTGCGGAAAGGATGCGGCTTCATTTCTCCCGCAAACAGCAGGAAGCCCATGACGGCATAGGGCATATATGCACCGTTGTACAGGATCAGGAAGAAATATTCCATGACTGTAGGGTTTATCTCTATAGTGGTGTGATAATATCGTATTTTTAGTGATTCATGGATGCACAATACAAGTATCCACAGAACAAAAATGATGATCCTCCCAGTCATCGACAGCTGCTTTTTCTTCATCAGTCCTGCCTCGCAATCATTGCTTTAATCCGGGTTGAGCAAAACACAATAATAACAGCATAAATGATCATCAGAATACAGCCACTCCGGATGGTCAGGCCTTCATCAAACAAGTCCATTGGAGCCGGCAACTGCAGCCATGTGAAATGGATGGACAGCAGGAGCCATCCGAAGTAAAGGACAGCCGGAAAGATAAACGCCGCAACCTGGTCCCGGAGCCATATAACGCAAAGCTGATGAACAAGCGCCAGGCTTCCTCCGCACAGAATCATTCCAAAGGTAAAAATTACATACACCGGAATTCCATATGCAATCCCATACAGATCATTCAGCAATCCGAACATCTGCAGCTCGTGACTGGAATAAACGGCTGGGTTGGACGGCAGTGCGAGGATATTCCAGACAATGGTGTGAATGATAAATGGAAGGGCTGTCGCAATACTACCCAGGGTGAATACCCGCGCCGGTGAAAGTTTTCCATATCGGTTTCTGTTGTGCATTGCTCCAGGGAGACATGCGCAAAATGGAAATAACTGAATCACGCCGCCAAACAGAATCGGCTCCAGTGAGTACATGAAGGCACTGGGCTGATCAGACAATTGCATATTAGAAGATTCTATCCTCAGAGGAATTGATGTAAAAAAATAGCAAATAGTAAGCGCAATAAGCGATAACCAAACTCCATTTTTTCCAGTTTTTGTTCTAATAATATGCATTGAGATTTCCTTTTCTTACATCTATCATTTTATGACTTAATAGCTTGATAATAGTGACAGGCAGGGGAGAAACGCGTTAATTGTTCTCCCCTGCCACAGGAATTAGAAAAGGTTCAAATTACTTAAGAGGTCGACCATATGATCCCTCTACCGTGATTTCTTCACAAGCCAAAGTATGATATTTTGTGTTACCACGAGCTTTTAGCTTGACCTTGCTGCCGGTGTAAATGTCACCGCAGGCGATTCGTACATTCAGTCCAGGCGTACACCATTTGTTACCGCTGGCCACCGTGTTGGATCCAACATATACACGAAAATGATTGGTATGACCACCAACACCATCGGTAGTATGATAGACATACACACAACCTGTACCAGTAGATGTCCAGGATCCTTGGAGCCATTCGTAATATGCGTCCCCCACTCCATCGCAAGGGATCAATTTGTTAAATTTTGTAGCATACCCTGCCACGCAGGCGGTAACCGCTATGAGCAGTACCAGAAAAACCATTGCCATTTTCTTCATGATGTTTCCTCCAATTTCTATGATAGTCCAGCTGGCAATACAAATTATAATAACATTTGCGATTTTTGCGTGTATTTTTTTGTATTTCGCATATTTATGAAAGATTGCTTATCTGGGTGTTTTTGTTAACTACCAGAATCTCTTGATATAGGAAACAGATATTCATGATACTATTCATCTATACATGTCAAGAAAGAGCAGACAGAGATTTACTGTAATGCAAAGAACACCCGGTCAGGTGATCACTGACCAGGAACTTGATGGTTGTTACTGATTTATGTTTGCTGATGAAATAACTTATCGGGCATTGATGAATTTCATGCCTCCCGGCCGAAGACCTCCCACTGCCGCAGGGCGGGGAAGGCGGAGGGATCGTCGCTCTTGATCATCCGCTCCAGGCGCAGCCAGCGGACGGTACGGTTTCCCAGGTCGATCCACTGGCGGTCGCCGGTCTTTTCCAGGTCAAAGGAAAGTTCAGTGCCGTCCGACAGGATTACATGGCCGGAGGTCCAGTACGCGTCGTGGGGGAAGTCCGCCCGGAGGGTCAGCGCCATCTTTTCGGCGACGACCGGGCGGCCCAGGTCCAGCAGGCACCAGGCGTCCTCCCGGGCACCGATGCCCCAGCTTTCAAAGGGCCATTCCCCGTGGAACGTATTGTGGCGGAGACCGTCGATAACGTTGCGGGCGCAGAAGCACGCCTCGTTGCGGGTTTCCACGTTGGCGGTGCAGTGGGGGAAGAAATCCGTATCCCCGCGCAGGTCCGCCGGGTTGAGGGAGACGTTGCGGACTTCGCGGAGCGTTTCTTCCGGAACCGCCGCGGCGCGGATGATATGCCGGGGCTGGTCAAACAGGCCCGGCGCGTAAGCCAGGCGGTGCTCCCCGGCGGGCACGGTCCAGGTCATGGTTCCCTCCGGGAGGAAAACCTCCCCGGCGGGGATGGACTGGTCCATCTGCACGGTGAGGTGCTTCGCGCCGGAAATGCGGATGACGTCCCCGGGCTCATACACGCGGTCGACGGAGAGAAGGGCTTCCTCCGGGTGCTCCGCGGAGGCGAGGATGGCGCCGTCCGCCGTTTGGACAAGAATCTGAATCATGGCAGGTTTCCTCCGGTATTACAGTTTGCGGAAGCCCAGGTGCACGCCGCAGCTTTCGCGGACGATGAGCGTGGCTTCCCGGACCATGGCAAATGAACGGGACGAGGATTCGCGGGCCAGCAGCAGCTCCCGCACGGCGCTCTGGGCCATTTCCTCCGGGTGGAGGTCCACCGAGGTGAGGGCGGGATCCGTGTAGGCGCAGAAGAACTGGTTGTCGCAGCCGATGATGGCCATGTCCTCCGGGAGGGTAAGGCCCATTTTCTTCAGCTGCTTCATGACGCCCAGGGCGACCAGGTCGTTGAAGGTGACGATGGCGGTGGGCCAGCGGTTCCGGTCCAGGCCGGAGAGCATGCGAAGCACGGCGCGCTCGCCGCTTTCCATATCATATCCCGCGTCCACGTGGTAGGCGGGATCATCCGGCAGGTCCATCATGCGGAGCTGCTCCAGGAAGCCGACGCCGCGGCGGGAGGTATCCTTGCTGTGCATGGAGCCGCCCAGGAAGGCGATGCGCCGGTGGCCCAGCGTATGCAGGTGGCGGACCGGCAGGCGAGAGCAGTTGACCAGGTCACTCTGGATGCAGATGCAGTCCAGGGAGACGTCCGGTGGGCAGATGGTGGCGACGGGCATGTATTTGCCGAGCTTTTCCAGGGCGGTGTTCAGGTCGCCCCGATCCTCGGACCAGATGCTTCCGGCAAACAGCACGCCGTCCATCCGGCAGCGGATGAGCTCACTGACGATCTCGGGGGAGATGGCCTGATTTTCCATCGTCTGGAACAGGCGGAGGCTGCAGCCGTTCTTTTCCGCCTCCCACCAGGCGGCGTCAAAGATGCGGTTGAAATACAGGTTGGATATCACGGGAAGCACGATTGCCAAGGTGCGGCTGCGCCCGCCCTCCAGGTTCTGGGCGGAGATGCTGGGGGAGTAGGCGTGGGCGTCGATGACCTGCTGCACCTTCAGGCGGGTGGCTTCCTTTACATGCGGGTCCTTCCGGACGACGCGCGTGACGGTGGCGGTGGAGACGCCGGCTTCCCGGGCAATGTCGTAAATCGTGGTTTTTTTGTTCATGCGGTTTTCCTCCGATGGGAATGAATCCGGTAACAATATAACATGATATCCCACGAAAAGCAAGAAAAATGTTACCGATAACAAAAATAATGTTCAGGTTTTTTGGTACATTTTTGGGAAAAATACTTGACAGAACGGGGGCCAAAACATAAAATAAAGACAAATACAGGGAAAAATACGCGGTGACCCGGTCCTGGAGCAAGGAATGGAATGCCCGGAACTATGAAACCGGTAACATTTCCCCGACATCATGACAGAGGAGGAACCCCCATGAAGAAAATGTTGTCTGTGCTGCTGGCAGCCATGCTGGTGCTGCTGGCCATCCCCGCCATGGCGGAAGACCAGGTGATCACCGTGGTGACCTGGGACGCCACCACCACCCCCTACCTGGCTGCCCAGAAGGAAGCTTTTGAAGCAGCCAACCCCGGCGTCAAAATCGAGTACGTGGACGTTGCTTCCCAGGACTACGCGGTGAAGACGACCACCATGCTCGAAGGCGGCGACAAGAGCGACGTCTACATGATCAAGGAAATCGACAACCTGATCAACTGGCAGGCCCAGGGCTTCGCGGCCCCGCTGGACACCGCTGATTACGACATGTCCGGTTTTGTCGGCACCGAAGCGAACTACGCGGTGGACGGCGTGCAGTACGCGATCCCCTTCCGCAGCGACTTCTGGGTGCTGTTCTACAACAAGGACCTGTTCGACGCGGCCGGTGTGGAATATCCCACCAACGACATGACCTGGGACCAGTACGCTGAACTGGCCAAGAAGATGACCAACGCCGAAAAGCAGATCTACGGCACCCACTATCACACCTGGCTGTCCGCGGTCGCCAACTGGGCGGTCTGCGACGGCGTGAACACCCTGGCTGACAAGGAATACAGCGACCTGCTTTACTTCTACAAGCTGTACCAGGATCTGGAAGACAGCGGCGCCTGCATGAGCTTCGCGGACCTGAAGGCCGCCGGCCTGCACTACTCCGGCGCGTTCGCCAACGGCAACATCGCCATGATGCCCATGGGCTACTGGTATGTTTCCACCCTGATCGGCTACAACAAGGACGGCACCTGCAACTTCAACTGGGGCATCACCGCTGTTCCGCACCTGGAAGGCGTGCCTGCCGGATCTTCCTTCGGCAACCTGACCGGCGCGATGATCAACGCGAAGTCCGAGAACAAGGACCTGGCCTGGAAGTATGTTGCATGGCTGGGCGGCCCCGAAGGCGCGAAGGCGACCGCTTCTGTCGGCGCCCGTCCCGCGTGGGTTTCCGAGGATGTTGCCGGCGCGATGGCTTCCGTGGAAGGCTTCCCGGCGGACGAGACCAGCAAGGGCGCGCTGCTGCCCTCCGGTGTCGCGATGGAGTGGCCGGTGGCTGAGAAGGTCGCGGACATCAAGACCATTGTGAACGAAGAGCACAGCATGATCATGGCCCGTGAAATCACCCCCGAAGAGGGCATCGAAGAGATGAACGAACGGGTTGCGGAACTGTTTGAATAATCCGGTAAGATAAACAGAACCCCAGGGCAGGGAAGGCGGCTTGCCTTCCCTGCCTTTTTCAGGACAAGGGAAAGGAAAGATGACACATGAGCCAGGCCGAAGTGAAGAAAGTCCGGCGGAAGATGGGAAAGCTGGAGCGGAAAAACACGCTCGTAGCCTATTCCTTCCTGGCGCCGAACTTTATCGGTTTCGCGGTCTTTACGCTGGTGCCGGTGATCTGCGCGATCCTGCTTTCGCTGTTTGAGTGGAACGGCGGCGACATCTCCAAGATGAAGTACGTGGGACTGGACAACTACGCCACGATCTTTGCCACGAAAAAGGTGGCGGAGAAGGGGATTGAGTACTTCTTCAACCGGGCGGACCTGGGGATCGCGCTGAAGAATACCGTGTACTACACGATTGTGACCGTGCCGCTGACGATCGCCTGCGCGCTGGCGCTGGCCCTGCTGCTGAACAAGATCAAAGGCGCGGTGTTCTTCCGGACCGTCTTCTTCTTCCCCTATGTTTCCTCCATGGTGGCCATCTGCGTGTGCTGGTCCTTCATGCTGATGAAGAACGGACCGGTGAACCAGATTATCATGGCCCTGGGAATCGATTTCAACAAAGGCTGGACCGCGGACAGCACGATGGCCATCTGGGCCATCATCCTGGTGAGCGTATGGCGGAACATGGGCTATTACATGGTCCTGTACCTGGCGGCGCTGCAGGGAATCCCGCGGGAGCTGATGGAAGCCGCCACGGTGGACGGCGCCGGCAAGTGGAAGCAGTTCCTGCATGTGACGCTGCCGCAGCTGAAGCCCACCACCTTCTTTGTTTCCGTGATGATGGTCATCTCCTGCTTCAAGATCTACGACGTGGTCGCGATCATGACGGAGGGCGGCCCGGGACGGTCGACGAAGATGCTGGTGACGTACATCTACGACGAAGCCTTCGTCAAGATCCGGTACGGCCAGGCCAGCGCCATCTCCATGGTGCTGCTGGTGATCGTGCTGCTGGTCACCATCATCCAGTTCAGCAGCGAGAAGAAATTCTCCAACGACTGAGAAAGGAGGAGAAGCATATATGGAAACCGCGATTCACAGCCGGCAGATCCGCCAGGACAACCCGGTGCTGCGCAAGATCGGGCGGGTGATCATCTGGATCCTGCTGATTGCGCTGGCGGTGTTTACCCTGATCCCGTTTGTATGGATGATCTCCTCCTCGCTGAAACTGGACCGGGAAGTTTTTGCCTTCCCGATGCGCTGGATTCCGGAGACCTTCCACTGGGAGAACTACTCCCTGATCTGGCAGAAGGTGCCGCTGGTCACCTATTTCAAGAATACGGCGTTCATCGCCATCGTGGTGACGATCCTGCAGACGCTGACGTCCTCCTTCGCGGCTTACGCGTTCGCGAAGCTGAATTTCCGCGGGCGGGACGTGCTGTTCCTGTGCTATATCGGCACGATCGCCGTGCCGTGGCAGGCGTACATGCTGCCGCAGTTCATCATGATGCGGTCCATGGGCCTGTACGACACCCTGTGGGCGATGGTCGTGCTGCAGGCCTTCTCGGCCTTCGGTGTGTTCCTGATGCGCCAGTTCTACCGCTCCATTCCCACGGAGCTGTGCGAGGCGGCGCGGCTGGACGGCCTGAGCGAATACGGCATCTGGGCGCGCATCATGCTGCCGCTTTCCAAGGCGGCCATCGCGACGCTGGTGATCTTCACGTTCGTGAATACCTGGAACGACTACATGGGCCCCATGATCTACCTGACCCGGGATGTGAACAAGACGGTGCAGGTGGGCCTGCGGCGGTTTATCCAGGAAAACTCCAGCGACTACCACCTGATCATGGCGGCTTCCCTCTGCTCGCTGCTGCCGGTTTCCATCGTGTTCCTGTGCCTGCAGCGGTACTTCATTGAGGGAATTGCCACATCCGGCCTGAAGGGCTGATTTCCCGGGAGGAAATATGCTGACGGAATTTTTGCGGGACCATCCGGTGCGGGAGCTGCTTTCGGGCGGCACGCGGGTGCTGTTTCCCCCGGCGGAGGACCGCCGGGCCTGGGAGGGAATCCCGGAAGGGTACCGGCGGGAAATCCGGGAGCTGGCCGGGAAATACGCGGCGGTGGCCTGGCCGGCGCGCACCGCTTCCGGCTTCCTGGCGTTTGTGACAACGGGCAGCCGGCGGGCGGATGAGGACCCGTACTTCACGCGGCGGCGCAAGCTGTGCGCGGAGGTGCTGGATGCCTGCGTGGACCCGGATGCCGGCATGGACGATATCGTGGACGGGATCTGGATGATCTGCGAGGAAAGCACCTGGGTGATCAGCGCCCACAACGTAAACCCGATCCCGGGCGCGCCGGCGGCCGCGGAATACCCGCTGCCGGATATCCGGAAGCCGTATGTGGACCTGTTCTGCGCGCAGACCGGGATGATCCTGTCGCTGACCGCCTCCCTGTTGGGGAAGCGGCTGGACGCGGTATCCCCGTTGATCCGGAAACGGATCCGGGAGGAAATCCGCCGTCGGATCCTCCGGCCGTTTATGGCCACGGACGATTTCTGGTGGATGGGATTCCAGCGGAAGGACCTGAACAACTGGACCCCGTGGATCCTGTCCAACATCCTGGTATGCGCGGTGTATGATCCCATGCCGCGGGCAAAGCTGGCCGACCTGCTGGAGCGGGCGTGCGGCATGCTGGACCGCTACCTGGATACGCTGCCGGAGGACGGCGGCTGCGATGAGGGCGCGGGATACTGGAACATGGCCGGCGGGGCGCTGCTGGACTGCCTGGAAATCCTGGAAAAGGTGACGGGCGGGAAGATGGCCTTCCGGCAGGATGAGAAAATCCGGAATATCATGGCGTTCCCGGCAAAGATGGAAATGGGCGGCGGCTGGTTCGCGAACTTCGCGGACTGCGACGCGCGGCCGTTCATCAGCGGGGAACGGCTGGAAACCGCCGGACGGATGCTCGGCGACCCGGCACTGGCCGCCCTGGGCATCCGGATGCGGGGCACGGTGGCTGCGCAGCTGAACGACACGCCGCACCTGACCCGGGCGCTGGACCTGATCTTCCACGCGCCGGCGGAAGCGGCGCAGGCGGCGGAACCCGGGGATACCTGGCTGCCGGACCTGCAGGTGCGCCTGGTGCGCCGCGGCGGCTGGACCCTGGCCTGCAAGGGCGGGCACAACGGCGAATGCCACAACCACAACGACGTGGGCTCCTTTATCCTTTTCCGGAACGGAGAACCGGCAGTTGTGGACGCGGGCAACATGGTATATACCGCCAAAACCTTCTCAGCCGAGCGCTATACGCTGTGGAACGTGCAGGCGGAATGGCATAACCTGCCGATAATCGGCGGGCATGCCCAGAAGCAGGGACGGGACCACGCTGCCCGGAACGTGAAGCGTACGCCGGACGGCATGGAACTGGACCTGGCGGGCGCTTACGGGGAAGATGCCGGCATCGGCAGCCTGAAGCGTACCTTCGCCCTGGATGAAAGCGGACTGAAACTGACGGATGAAGGCCTCCTGCGGGAAGCGCAGGAGACGGAGTGGATTTTCCTCCTGCGGGAAAAACCGGAGTGGGAAAACGGGATGATCCGGGCGGGAAGCCTGGAAATCCGCTGCCCGGAGGGACTGGAATTCTCCGCGGAGGAGAAGCCGGTGACGGACGCGCGCATGGCGCGGAACTGGCCGGGAAGCCTCTGGCGGGTGCACCTGCGGGGCCGGAAAACGGACCGGTTCCGGATGGAGTTTGTGTTTTCGGCGTCAGGCCGGGAGGCATAAGAAATGAGGGAAGAACAGGGATTCCTGCGCACACGGCAGGACCTGGCGGAGGCCGCGATGAAAATCCTGCGGCCGCTGACCGGATGCATGACGCCGGGGAAGGCGCGCATCTATGTGGGGAACGGATCCGCCCATTACGGAGAAGACATTTCCGGCATGGAATGCTGGAGCCGCGCGCTGTGGGCGCTGGTGCCCATGCTGGCAGGAAAGTGCCCGGAGGCGGAAGAGCTCTGGCCGCTGTGGCAGGAGGGGCTGATCCACGGAACGGACCCAGACGACGCGGAGTACTGGGGCGAAATCGGCGACTATGACCAGCGGATGGTCGAGATGGCGGTGATCGGCTGCGGGCTGAGCTTCGCGCCGGATTACTTCTGGAAGCCGCTGGATGATCAGCAGAGGCGGAACCTGTACAACTGGCTGAACCAGATCAACCGCTATGACATGCCGAAGAACAACTGGCGGTTTTTCCGGATCCTGGTGAACATCGGCTTCCTGAAGAACGGGATGCCGGTGGACGAAGCCCGGCTGAAGGAAGACATGGACATGATGGAGAGCCACTATACCGCTGACGGCTGGTATTTTGACTATCCGACGCAGCGGGACTATTACACGCTGTGGGGATTCCATTTCTACAGCCTGCTGTACGCCGTGCTGATGGCGGACGACGACCCGAAGCGGTGCGCCCGGATCCGGGAGCGCGCGGCGCTGATCGCTCCGCGGTTTGCCTGCTGGTTTGACCGGGAGGGCCGGGGACTGCCCTACGGCCGCAGCCTGACCTACCGCTTCTGCCAGGGCTCCTTCTGGTCCGCGGCGGCGTTCGCGGGCATTGAGTGCGGCAGCCTGGTCCTGGGACAGGTGAAGCACCTGCTGCTGCAGAACCTGCGGTTCTGGCTGAAACGGCCGATCTTTGATCCCGCCGGCTGCCTGACCGTTGGCTACGGATACCCGAACCTGTGTGCCGCGGAGGGCTACAACGCGCAGGGGTCCCCTTACTGGGCGATGAAGACCTTCTGGATCCTGGCCCTGCCGGAGAACCATCCCTTCTGGCAGGCGGAAGAGGAAGAGGTGTTCCCGCCGGAAAGCTTTCCGGATCCGCAGGTGCGGCTGCTGCTGACCCGCGACCGGGAAAACCGGCAGGTGGTGGCCTATACGGCCGGCAACCACGCCCGGGAGCATATGCACGGGGATGAGAAATACGAAAAGTTCGCGTACTCCACGCAGTTTGCCTTCTCCGTGGCGAAGGAGGAATCCGCGCTGAACCGCGGCGCCTACGATTCCATGCTGGCGGTGAAGGCGGAGGGCCGGGACCTGTGGCATGTGCGGAGCGGATGCGAAAAGTATGAACTGACGAAGGACCGGATCACCTTCACCTGGTCGCCCGTGAACGGGGTGATGATCGACACGGTGATCGCGCCGCTGGGCATGTGGCATGTGCGGAAGCACGTGATCCGGACGGAGATCGCCCTGGAGACAGCGGAAGGCGCGTTCGCCGTGCCGAAGGACTGGGCGGGGAAAAGGCCCTGCGACCGGATCCGCACGGAAACGGAAGCGGACGGCCGCTATGCCGCGGCATACGGGGAAAAGGGAACCAGCGTGATCTGCGGGCTGGAAGGATATACCGGCAGCGAGGTGATCAGCACCGAGCCGAACACCAACCTGATGGAGCCGCGGTGCGTGCTGCCGATGCTGTACGGCCGCCTGGAGCCGGGGGAACACACGCTGCGGTGCGCGGTGTTTACGGACGCCGGGAATCAAATGCCGGATCGGATTCCGGAGGAGGTGCAGGAACTTGCCGCTGAATTATGAGGAAGCGCTGAACCGGATTGCCCTGAAATTCCGGAAGACCGCGGCAGCCGCGGCGGAAGCCGGGATTATCCCGTACCAGAGCGTGAACGGGAAATGGGTGGAAAGCCCCTATGACGGCAACAGCTGGTGGACCGGTGGATTCTGGCCGGGCCTGATGTGGCAGTTTTTTGTGCTGACCGGGGATGAGTTTTTCCGGCAGGAGGCGCGGCGCGCGGAAGCGATGCTGACCGCGGAATTCCGCACCTTCCGGAAGCTGAACCACGACGTGGGCTTTATGTACCTGCTGTCCTGCGGGGCAGACGCGAAGCTGACCGGGGACGAACAGGCGGAAACCGACACGCTGCACGCGGCCTCTCTGCTGATGGGCCGCTTCAACCCGGCCGGGTTTATCCGGGCCTGGAATGAGCCGGACCGGGTCGGGTTCGCGATCATTGACTGCATGATGAACCTGTCGATCCTGTACCGCGCCAGCCGGGACACCGGGGACCCGCGGTTCCGGAACACGGCGAAGATCCACGCGGACACCACCCTGCGGGAGTTCCTGCGGGCGGACGGTTCGGTGAGCCATATCATCGAGCTGGACCCGGAGACCGGGAAGCGCGTGCGGGAACATCCGGGCCAGGGATACGCTCTGGGCACGCAGTGGAGCCGCGGGCAGGCCTGGGGCCTGTACGGCTTCGCACTGGCGTACCGCCATATGCGGAACCCGGAATACCTGGAGGCATCGAAGCGGATTGCCGCGAACTTTGCCGCCCATATCCGGGAGGACGGGCTGACGGACTGCGACTTCTGCCAGCCGGAGGGTGAGGAGCGCATTGACAATATCGCCGGCGCCATCGCGGCCTGCGGCATGCAGGAGCTGGCGGAGCTGACCGGGGATGAAGCATGGAAACATCATGCTGAGAAGCTTGTGGACGGGCTGCTGGAGCACTGCGCCGACTGGGGCGGAGACCGCTGCGGCATCCTGACGAAGTGCACGGCCAGCTACCATGATGACGGGGCCGGCCGCCACACGAACATCACCTACGGGGATTATTTCCTCGTGGAAGCGCTGATGAAGCTCTGCGGCAAAGACCCGCAGCTGTGGAGCTGAGACAGGGAAAAGGAGAAACGGTTATGAGCACACTGTATCCGCAGGTGAATGAAGCCCGGATGGCGCTGGATCTCGGCGGGGTCTGGGATTTCCGGTTCCCGGGGGACGAAAAATGGCAGCCCATCGCGGTGCCGGCCTCGTACAATGACCAGAGCCCGGACCCGCGGTTCCGGAACCATGTGGGCATCACGGAATACCGGCGGAAAATCACCATCCCCAAAGCGTGGAAGGGAATGCGCGTTTGCCTGCGCTTTGACGCGGCGGCGCACAATGCCCGGATCCTGCTGGACGGGAAGGAGATCGCCTTCCACCGGGGCGGCTTCCTGCCCTTTGAGGTGGAGCTGGACGGGCACCTGGAGCCGGGACAGACGGCGGAGCTGACCGTGGAAACGGACAACCGGATCAACCACACCACGCTGCCCATCGGCACGGAGGGCGGGGTTTCCTTCCTCGGATCCGACAACCCGGGAATTGAGGCGGTGGAGGCCGGAAAGAAGTTCCAGCAGGAGCGCGGGGTCAACCGCCCGGCGTTTGACTTTTTCAACTATACCGGACTGCAGCGGCCCGTGCGGATGATCGCGACGCCCCGGGAGTTTATCCGGGACATCACGCTGGTGCCCTCCATGGACGGCACCGTGCGCTGGAGCGTGGAAACCGAAGGAACCGGCGGGGAGGTCCGGGTGGAAATCCTGGACGCGGACGGAAAGGCCGTTTCCGCCGGCAAGGGCCGGGAAGGCAGCCTGCGTGTGGCCGAGCCGCACCTGTGGGAGCCCTGGCCGGGCACGCCGTACCTGTATACCGCCCGGGTGACCTTCGGGGAGGACGTGTATGAGCAGCCCTTCGGCATCCGGGAGGTGAAGGTGGAAGGCACCCGCTTCCTGGTGAACGGAAAGCCGTTCCGCTTCCACGGCCCCTGCAAGCACGAGGACAGCCCGTTCCATGGACGCGGGATGGACAACTGCCTGAACGTGACGGATATCAACCTTTACCACTGGATGAACGCGAACTGCTTCCGCACCAGCCACTACCCGTATGCCGAGGAGATGTACCGGCTGTGCGACCGCGAGGGCATCGTGATCGTCGATGAAACCCCGGCGGTGGGCATGTGGGCGGAGGAACCGTACGGCTGGAACCTGGCAGATTACCATATGCAGGTGCTGGCGGATATGATCGCGCGGGACAAGAACCATCCCTGCGTGGTGATGTGGAGCCTGGGCAACGAGCCGGATACGGACACCATGCCCGACGCGGCGTATGCATACTGGCATCCGCTGTACGAGGCCGCCCACCGGCTGGACCCGCAGGACCGCCCGGTGACGGTGGTGGGCTGCCAGAACAAGTACGGGGTGGAAAAGGTGATCCGCTCCATGGATGTGGTGCTGATCAACCGGTATTACGGCTGGTACAACCTGTCCGGCGACCTGGAGGCGGCAAAGTATGCCTTCCGGATGGAGCTGGACTGGTGGGAAAACCAGCACAAGCCGCTGATCCTCTCCGAGTACGGCGCGGACACGATTGCCGGCCTGCACGGCGCGGTGGCGGAGATGTTCACCGAGGAATTCCAGGTCGCCTTCTACGAGATGGTCAGCGAATGCCTGGACGAGCGGGATTTCGTGGTCGGCGAGATGCCGTGGAACTTTGCGGACTTCTCCACCTGCCAGGGCCCCATGCGCGTGGGCGGGAACCGGAAGGGCCTGTTCACCCGGGACCGCCGGCCGAAAATGGCGGCCCACTGGCTCCGGGAAAGATGGGGAAAAATGCAGGCGGACTGATTCCCCGGTTATGGATACAACCCCCAAAAACCCTTCGCCGCAAGAAGCGGCGGAGGGCTTCTCTTTTGGCCGGGATTGTGGTACTGTAGGGGCAATTGCGGAGGGTGATGAAATGACGGTTCGGAACAGGTCGGTGCTGTGCGTTTTCCTGGCATCCATGTGCTTCAGCACCGGCGGGCTGTTTATCAAGCTGGTTCCCTGGTCGCCGCTGGCCATCAACGGCGCGCGGAACCTGATCGGCGCGGCGGTGATCGGGATTTACCTGCTGGCAACCCGTCACCGGCTGGTGTTCAGCCGAAGGGTGTTCATCGGCGCGCTGTCGATGATCGGCGTGACGACGCTGTTCGCGCTGGCGAACAAGATGACCACCGCGGCGAACACGATTGTGCTCCAGTTTACCGCCCCGGTGTTCGTGATCCTGTTCATGGCGGTGATCTACCGCCAGAAGCCGGGAAGGCTGGACGTGGTGATCTGCTTCCTGGTTCTGCTGGGCGTGGTGCTGTTCTTCGTGGACGGGATCCGGGCCGGGAACCTGGCAGGAAATATCATCGCGGTGCTGTCCGGCATCTGCTATGCCGGCGTGTTCATGATGAACACCGGGAAGGACGCGGACGCAATCTCCTCCTGCTTCCTGGGCCAGCTGGCGGCGGGAATCATCTTTACGCCCCTGTGCTTTGGGGAAACGGATTTCTCCCTGCCGGTCATGGCGGCGGTGACCGCCCTGGGCGCAGTCCAGGTGGGCGGGGCATATATCCTGTTCTCCATCGGAATCAAAAACACCCCGGCCGTGACGGCCAGCCTGCTCACCGGCCTGGAGCCGATCATGAACCCGCTGCTGGTGGCGGCGTTCTACGGGGAACGGGTGTCCACCCTGTCCATTATCGGATCGGTGATCGTGGTCTGCTCCATCCTGACGTACAATGTGTGCCTGACCAAAAGGAAACCGGCCGGCGCGGAACCGACATGAAAAAGGAATTGAACAGCCCGCTGTCAAAGTAATAAGGCAGCGGCAAAGAAACAAAAAACGCACAGCCCGGGCTTCCCCAGGGGGAATGCCGCCGGCGGCTGGCCTGAAGAGATGGGGAAAAGATGAGCGCGCAGGAACGCAGGATGCGGGTATCCTTTGATCTGGATGAGGTGCTGTTCGTCTCCCCGGAGACGCACAAAACCGAGCCTGCCCTTCCTTTCCCGCTGCGGAACCTGTTTCCCGAGCGGCTGCGCCTGGGCACCCCGGAGCTGATCCGGGAACTCCAGATCCAGGGATATGAGGTGTGGATCTACACCTCCTCCTTCCGGTCGGAAAGCTATATCCGGCGGCTGTTCCGCTGCTACGGCGTGCGCCTGGACGGGATTGTCAACGGGGACCGCCACCTGAAGGAGGTGCAGCGGGACAACAAAACGGTGCTGCCCCAGAAACTGCCGAACCGGTACCGGATCTCCCTGCACATCGATGATGAGGCCGTGATCTGCACGGCGGCGGGCCAGTACGGCTTCAGGGCCTACCAGCTGAACGCCCAGGACGATGACTGGAAGGAGAAAATCCTGGAGCAGGCGGACAAGATCCGCCGGCTGGAGCATTTTGATGAGCCTGAAAAATAAGGAGAACAGCAAACGGCCGGGAGGGACAGACCCTCCCGGCCGTTGATATGATCCTGCCGGATACGAAATTATGAAAGATCCTCCAGCCGGAGTTCCGCTTCTTCCTTCATCTCGAAGAGCAGGTTGCTCCGGTCCTTCCACAGCGCCTCCTGGCATTTGATCGCTTTCATGGTGTTGCGGATCCGGCCCATGAAGGCCTTCAGGCTTTCCGCGTCCATGCCTTCCAGCTGGGAGATATCCATCCGGTCCAGCTCCTCATCGGTAAACACCTGGGCCTCCTCAGACGCGAGGAGGCGGCCCTCACACAGTTTCTCCAGCTCATCGAAGGCGTCGTCGATCCGGCCGTAGGGCACATAGAACTCGCGGAACATGGTGGTTTTGCCGACGGAGGTCACCATCCGGAAGGGAATTTCCCGGTACCGCAGCGCTTCCGCGAAAACCGAGGATTGGTAATTGGCCAGCACGACGATCAGGCACTCATCCGTGCTTTCGGGAAACCGGGTTTCGGTTCCCCCGCAGCTGGGACACTGTTCGGTTTCAATGATCCGTTTGCATCTCGTACATATACGCTCCATATCAAAATCCTCCCTTTTTGATATACAGGCTGACCGCCGCCGCCGGCCGGAAGCGGGTTAAGAAATCCGGGACATTTCTCCGGCCAGCTTCTCCAGGCGGGCCGATCCCTCATCCCCCAGCACCCGGAAGGACTCGCTGAGCAGGTCTTCACCGATCCACTTCCGGTACACGTCCAGCAGCTCCGGGTACAGGTTCCGGACCAGGTAATCATCGAAGGCGAGCACCTGGTACTCGCTCAGGTCATGGGAGCCGTCCTCCATGAGGATCATCCGGTCCAGCAGCGGATCGGTCACGCCATGGGTGCACTCGTGCAGGAACTGCAGGAAGCAGCCGGCGATCTCCTTATCCTCTTCCGGGAATTGCAGGTAAACGGTTACGCCGCCCGGCTGCCGGAAAGCGCGGCCGTTCCGGCGCAGGGTGTAGG
This sequence comes from Clostridia bacterium, assembly GCA_017427165.1. Taxonomy (GTDB): domain Bacteria; phylum Bacillota; class Clostridia; order Christensenellales; family Aristaeellaceae; genus Aristaeella. The sequence continues at coordinate 35,406 of JAFRTK010000070.1, read as the reverse complement.
AGAACTGGATTTTCTGCCCGCTTCCCAGGTGTTCCAGGAAGGGACGGAATTTCCCTGCCAGGGTATTGAAACAGTCATATACCTTCTGCTTCCGCTGCGCTGCTTCCCGGTGGGTCTCCTCCCACCAGGCGTAAAAGGGATCGGCTACCCGTTCGCAGACCTCCATCATCGGGTTCACAAAGGATTCCATATCCTCGTCCGTCAGCCGGCCGCAGGCGGCCAGGGCTTCCCGGCAGTGCCGGGTGTTGTCTGTGATCAGGGGGATGAAGCAGGAGATTGCCACACGGTCGAAATGACTGCGGTAGTAATCCGTAACCCGCTGGGGAATCAGCGGATGGATTCCCAGGCTTCCGGCCATCTCCGCCGTGAATTCCGGGTCGTATACGTCGGCCGCGTTGTCCAGCGGCACATGGGCCAGCAGGTAATAGTAAAGATCCGCGAAGCGGTTGTATCCGAAGTCCAGGGATTGTCTCGGGTTGGTTTCACTCATGGTTTGTCCTCACACAGTTCGGTTTTTCCGGGAATGCCGCCCGGTTTACGGATAGGATATCCGTTTCCGGCGGGGCAGAACAGGGCCGGATGCGCAAATTAGCGGCAGGTATTTTGCCTGCCGTCGGTATACTCCATATATATAGACGCCTGAAAACGCTTTTTTGTCCCTTTTCCGGAAAATTTTTTTCATCCCGGCGTGTAATTCTGCCGCGTTTTTCAGTCTAATGGATAGACAATGCGGAAAAAGGCGGGATACGGATGCTCGGGAAGGGACACGGGAACAGGGGGAAAACGGGCCGGCGGCTCCTGGCGGTCGGGCTGTTGCTGGTGATGCTTCCGGGAAAACCGGCAGCGGCGGATGGAACAGACGACGTCAGCAGCCGGATCAACCGGGCATTCCGGAGCCACAAAACAGTCGGGGCCGCGGTGGTGGTTGCCCGGGACGGGGAAATCGTCTATGAGCATTACTACGGTTCCGCCGTCGCAAAAACCGGCGAGCCGGTGACTGAAGACACCTACTTCCGGCTGGCTTCCGTAACCAAGATGGTGACAGCGGTCCGGGTGATGCAGCTGGTGGAGCAGGGACAGCTGGCGCTGGACCAGGATATTTCGGAAATCCTGGGCTATCCGGTGCGGAATCCGTACCAGCGCAAAACGCCGGTAACGCTCCGGATGCTGATGACGCATACATCCTCTCTGGATCCGCACGGAGGATATTCGCGGGAAAGCAATACGCTCCGGTCCCTGATCTCCGCGGATAAGGTGAGGAAAAACAACTGGTACAACGAGACTCCCGGATCCGTGTACCGGTATTCCAACTTCGGCGCGGGGATTATCGGATCGCTTATCGAGTGCGTGACGGGAATGAATATTGACCAGGATGTGGGGGAAAATGTGTTCGAGCCGCTGGGGATCACCGCCGCCTATTCGGCCGGGCTGCTGCCCGATCCGGAAAATATCCCGTACCTGTACAACACGGATGGATCGCTGGCGGATTCCAGGGCAAAAAGCACCGGAAAACCCTGGGATGAGGAACCTGATCCGGACCGGCACTACCGGATTACGGTCGGAAGCCTGTGGATGCGGCCGGCGGACCTGTGCCGGATCGGCATGATGCTCTGCAACGAGGGGAAAACCGGGGGAAAACAGCTGCTGCAGCCGGAAACGGTGCGCGGGATGATGGACGAGCAGTGCGGAAAGGGCGGAATCACCGCCCGGACGCCTTACGGGCTGTGCGTTCACCATGAATCGACGCTCGTGAAAGGAAAAACCTTTTACGGCCACCAGGGCCTGAGCGACGGGATACTCTGCAGCGTTTACTATGATCCGGAAACCCGCTTTGTTTTTGTCCTGTGCAGCAACGGCTGCCATAACATGATGGACAACCGGGTGGCCCACCTGACCCGGAAGGTGTTTGAGATCGCCTGGAAGGCCTTCGGGGAAAAAAGGAACGGGACAGCGGCCCGGGAAGGAACCGGCGGAACCTGACCGGAAGTTTTCATAAATCCTTCACAGAAGGAACAGGAAACATTAACGCGGCCCTGGTAAGATGAACCCACAGCAGAGGAGAGATCTGCAGAAGCTCCTCGATCATATAGATCACTGGCCCGCTGCGAAGGAAGGTGAATCCTGAACGCAGCGGGCCAGACGATTATCCGGATATATTGACCTGCCGGGATGACCGCGTGTGATCCCGGGAAAACCTGGTTTACAGGGCTGCATGTTCCGCCAGCCACCGGGCGACGCCGTCGTCCTCATTGCTTCCGATGATCCCGGTGGCGGCGGCTTTCAGCTCGTCCGCCGCGTTGGCTACGGCATAGCATTCGTCCGAGACCCGGAACATGGGCAGGTCGTTGACCGCGTCCCCGAAGGAAATGACCCGGCTGCAGCCCCACATCTCCTTCAGCTTCCGGACCGCATTGGCCTTGGACGCCCGGGCCGGCATGATTTCGCACCAGTATTCCCGGCGGTACAGTTCCTGCTGCATGGTACAGCGGTACCGGCTGTCGGCGGAGAAGAACTCATAGACCGGCCGCAGCTCTTCCTGTTCCCCGATGCAGGTGAAATAGAACATATCGCCTTCAAACAGCGCGTCCCGGGTTTCCACCGGGCGGAACCGGGGGTCTCCCGGCCGCTGGGACAGGTAGTACCGGATACCGTCGTTTTCATCCCGCGGGATCCAGGAGACCTTTTCCACCCCGTTGATGAAGGAGTACACCAGGGGACTGATGCCGAAACGGTCCAGCGTTTCCCGGACCAGGGCGCGCTCATCCGGGGTGAAATCCTCCCTGGACAGGATTTCACCGTCGGAGGGCCGGAAGATAAAGGCCCCGTTGTAGGCAATGACCGGAACCTTTGTGGTGAGGCCTTCCGTGACTTTGGACGCGGACACCAGGGATCGGGCGGTGGCATAGGTAAACAGCATACCCTTTTCCACCAGGGTATTGATGACCTTGATGCTGTAAGGGTTGATCCGGTCGCGGCGGTTCAGCAGCGTACCGTCCAGGTCGGTGACATACAGGGTCTTCTCCATAGCGCTCCTTTGTCCGGCTATATCTATCTGCCCGTCATGGAAGAAACGGCGGTTATGCGCGCAGGCTGCCGGTATACCGGTCAAACACCGCCCGGATTTCATCCGCGATTACCATATTGGACGCCAGGATAGCGGCGGAGCGGTCATAGCGCATTTCCCCGGGCTCCAGCGGCATGGAAACCACCCCGCCGGCTTCCCGGACGATAAGGCTTCCGGCCGCGTAATCCCACGGCTTCAGGTTCAGCTCGAAGAAAGCGTCGTGGCGGCCGCAGGCCAGGTAGGCGAGGTCGATGGCGGCGGATCCGCTCCGGCGGACATCCGCGCAGGAATGCAGGTACGCCAGGGCCAGCTCCATGCTCTTTTCCGCCAGCTCCGTATGGTACGGGGCGGTGCCGAACGCGACCAGGGCCCGGTCAAACGGGGTTTCGGAAACATGGATTTCCTTGCCGTTCATGGCCGCCCCGCGGCCGGCTTCCGCGTAGAACATCTCCTGCATCCAGGGCTGCCAGATGAGGCCGACAGTCGGTTTCCGGTTTTCGCACAGCGCGATGGACACGGCGCTGCACCGGTAATCGTGGATCAGGTTGGTGGTTCCGTCCACGGGATCGACGATCCAGGTGGGCGCGTCCGTCAGGGCGCCGTTTTCCTTTTCTTCCCCGATGACCTGGGAGCCGGGAACCAGGGACAGGAGCGCCTGCTGCAGGTACTCCTCCACCTCCCGGTCGATATTGGTGACGAAATTCGCGTGGCCTTCCTTCTGGTCAATCCTCGAAAGGGACCGGGCGGAGAAGAAGTCCCCCGCGGTTTTCGCAATCTGCATCAGTTTTTCGCGCATGGCGTTTCCTCCGGTTTGCTTTGTTGACAGCCTATTATACCATGCCGGTGGGCCGGTGTGGTATAATCATCCCGGAATCGGAACAGAAAAGGAGAAACAGACGGATGCAGGCGGTATATCATCTTCCGGGGCTGTTTGAGTTTTATGAACTGTACCGGGTATTCCTGCCGCTTTTCCACGATCACCGGGACTGGTTTTACGACTGGTGCACCATCGGTTCGGTCTACGGCGCACCGGCCGGTTGCCGCTGGGACGGGGGCCGGGCCGGATTCGGGGAAGCGAAGGCGGAGGACGCGGCAGGGCTGATGCGGGAATACGGCATCTCGCCCCGGCTGACCTTCAGCAATTCCCTGCTGCGGGAAGGGGACCTTTGTGATCCAGAGTGCAACCGCCTGTGCGTCCTGTTTGAAAAAAGCGGGCCGGTGCCCGCCGGGGTGATCCTCACCTCGGACCTGCTGCTGGATTACCTGCGGGAGAAGTATCCCGGGTTTTACTTCGTTTCCTCCACCACCAAGGTGCTGGACGATTTCCGGCAGCTGGAGAAAGAACTGGAACGCCCGGAATTCCGCTTTGTGGTGCCGGATTTCCGGCTGAACAAAGCGCTGGACCGGCTTGCCGCGCTGCCGACGGAACGGAAAGGCAAGGTGGAATTCCTGTGCAACGAGGCCTGCTGGTTTGACTGCCCCGACCGGAAGGCCTGCTATGAGAATGTATCCCGGAAGAACCGGGGAGAGGACTGTGAAGACCATATCTGCGTATCCCCGTATGCCCAAAGGGGATACCGGTTTTCCGATGCGATGGAAAACCCCGGGTTCATCGGAATCCGGGAAATCCGGGACGTATATATGCCGAACGGGTTTTCCCAGTTCAAGATCGAAGGACGGAGCCTGGGCAGCGCGGTGGTCCTGGAGTTCCTGCTGTACTACATGACAAAGCCGGAATACCAGTTGAAAGTCCGGGAGGAAATCTACCTGGACAGTTCCCTGGACCTGTTCTGAAAAACGGACAAAAAGGCGGCCGGGAGGAGAATTCCTCCCGGCCGTTATGCTGCCGCCGGAATGTTATACCCGGTTCAGCGGCACCCAGATATACACCTTCATATCGTCGGAGCCCTCTTCCGGGGGAAGATAGACTTCGATGTCGTATTCCCCGGCCAGGGTGTAACCCTGCAGCGCCGGAAGCCATTCCGACCAGATCTTTGTGTTGGTGTCCTGCAGTGTTTTGATGGTGCAGGGGAACTGCGCCCACAGACTGCCGGGGATCACCCGGGTTTCGCAGCCGTCCGGGACGTCCTCCCAGGGGAAATAGAGATCCGCGATCCAGTAATCGAAGTCCTTGCCCTTCATATCGATGCATACGCCGAAGGTGCCCATGACCGGCCGGTCTTTTCCCTTCGCCAGCCACTCATCCCAGAACTTCGGGATTTCCTGGTAGCTGGTGTCGGAATTGAACGGCCGCTTCACGCCGACAATCGTAAAGGGTGCCTTTTCAACAATACGGTAATCCATCATGCTTCCGCCCTCCAATGAGATTTTGATGTGCAGCGGGGCAAACGACCGCAGGGACGCGCCGGGTTCCCGGGCCATGGACGGGGAAACGCCGTGAAAGCGCAGGAAAGCTTTGGTGAAGCTGTCCGGGGAATCATAGCCGTACTTCAGCGCGACGTCGATCACCTTCGCGCCGGTCCGGGCCAGTTCCTGGGCGGCCTGCGACATCCTGCGCGCGCGGATGTATTCGCCGACTGTCATTCCGCACAATGCACCGAAGATCCGCTGGAAGTAGAAGGGGGACAGCGCCGCTTTCGCGGCAACCTCCACAATGTCCAGCGGCTCGGTCAGGTTCTCTTCGATATAGTCGATGGAAGCCTGGAGCCCTTCGATCCATCCCTGCATGGTACTCACCTCCGTTGCGCAGTCAGTATAACAGGACGGGAAAACGGATGCCCGACTTTCCGTGCTCTCATCGGGCGGGTGGGGAAGAGATGAAAAACGGTCGGGAGGATATTCCTCGCGGCCTGGATAAAATGGCTGTTGCGATTCTCTGACTTTATTATAACAGAACGCCCGTATGAATCCAAGTCTTGCTTTTCGGGAGCGGCTTTCACATACCGCGGGTACTTTTCCGGGACAGCCGGACACCCCCCCCCGGGGAAAAGCAAAAAAAGCGGACGATCAGGCTGAATCGTCCGCTTCATCTTTACCTGGTTTCTGCTGCGCCCCCCGGCACCGGATCTTATCCCTTTACAGCGCCCTGGGTCAGGCCGTCAACAATCTGGTTGCTGAACAGGCTGTAAACGATAATCGAGGGGATAATGGCAATCAGGATCGCGGGGAACATCTTTTCATAGTTGGTCTGGTAGGGCGAAACAAACTTGGTCACGGCCACCGGCAGGGTTTTCCGGGTGTCGTCATGGATAAACACCATGGCCAGCAGCAGCTCATTCCAGTTGCCGATGAACGTCATCAGGCCGGTAACGAACAGTCCTGTCCGGGAAAGCGGCAGGCAGATGGAACCGAAGGTCCTGTAGATGGAACAGCCGTCAATACAGGCGGATTCCAGCAATTCGTTGGGAATATTGCGGAAGAATCCTGTCATGATATAGACACAGGTCGGCAGCGAGAACGTCAGGTATGGCAGGATCAGTCCCCACAGGTTGTTGTCCAGTCCCACGCCGGCGAACCGAACAAACAGCGGAATCAGCACACAGTGGACCGGAATCATCATACCGATCAGGATATACATCATCGCCGCCCCGGAAAGCTTCCATTTCATGCGGCCGATGGCAAAGGCGGACATGGAACCGAACATCATGGTAAAAAACAGGGTAACCACGCAGACAAACAGGGAGTTCAGCATTGCCGTTCCCAGTTTGCCGGCATTCCAGGCAAAGGAATAGTTCTCCCACTGGAGCACAGTTGGCAGGCCGAAAGGATCCTTATAGATCTCCGGGCGTGTTTTCAGGGAAGTGATACCGATCCACACGATCGGCGCGATATACAGGACCACCAGAATGGCAAACAAGATGTAAATCAGGACGGTGGAAGTCTTGACTTTCGGTTTGCTTTCTTTGATCTTTGCCTTCGCGGTAACTGCGGTCATTTCAGACATCCTCCTCTCTTACATCTCGTAATTTTCCGTTTTAAAGACCTTGTTGATCACAAATGTGGATATCAGGCACAGTGCCACAAGCACAACACCGATGGCGCTGGCGTAGCCGTAATGGTTTCCGCCCTTGGAAGAGAATCCCGAGCGGTACAGGAACGTGGCGAGCACGTCCATTTTCAGGTTGGTCGTTTTATCTCCCAGCATGGAGTAAATCAGGTCGAAGAATTTCAGGGAGCCGATGGCATTCAGGCTCATGGCGGTACCCACCATGGGCTTGATCAGCGGCAGCGTGATGTACCAGAAAGCTTTTGTCTTGGTTGCGCCATCAATGTACGACGCCTCATACAGGGATTTGTTGATGCCGGAAATCTGGGCCATATACAGCATCATGGACTGGCCCACATACTGCCACAGGGCCACAAATGCGATCACCCACATGGGCAGGGTGATAAATCCCTTGATATCATATAACCAGCCGGGGCCTTTGATGCCGATTCCGGCCAGCAGTGTATTGATACCAACCTTGGCGTGGAACACAAACGCCCACAGCAGGCCCAGGGCTGCAGATGAAAGCACGCAGGGCATATAAATGGTATTTTTGAAGAAATTCCGTCCTTTTTTGATATTGGTCAGGAGCGCCGCATACAGCAGTCCGAAGATCAGCTGGGAAACGCAGGAGAATACGAGGAAAAACAATGAATTCTTGATTGAAATCCAGAAAATCGGATCTTTCAGCAATTTGCTGAAATTATCAAAACCAATAAAAGAATAAGCGCGTGTTGCCTTATCGTAGTCACACAGCGAGTAATAGAATGATGTGGCTATCGGGACAAGCAGAATCGCCGTAAACAGAATCAGCGTAGGCGCCATAAACAGAATAATGGCGGTTTTGTTTTTCAGCAGTTTTTCCATATTAATCCCCTTTGATCAGTATCAGAGGCCCTGATACGGGCTGCTTTTCAAAAAGGGCGGGGCTGCCCACAGCAGCCCCGCCGCAAACAGAATATATTATTCCGCTTTTTCCGCCTGCTTGGCGAAGTAGTCCTGGTACCAGTCCTGAACAGCCTGGAATGCCTGTTCCGGGGTCTTTTCCTTCTGGAACATCGCAACCATCTGATCATCGAAATAGGAACCAGCGTCAGAGGACACCAGGGATTCATTGTAGAATCCGAAGGTTGCGCTGGCAGCACCAAAGATCTTCATAACGTCGGCCAGCTGGGCAGGAGCCTTGTCCGCGTCATATTCAACCTTGGTCACCGGGATCTTGCCGCCGACTTCAGCGGTGTACTTCTGGGCGATATCATCGGTGAAGTACTTCATCAGGGCGATACAGGCTTCCGGATACTTGGTGGTGGAGCTCATGGCCAGGGAGTCAGACTTCGCGATCACACGGTTGGGATCGTTCCCGCCTTCGATGGCCGGGAACTGGAACACGCCGCACTTCGCTTCGAAGTCGGGGTTGCCGCCGTTCATCTGGCCGATGGCCCAGGAACCCTGGATCAGGATCGCAGCGTCTTCCATGTACAGAGCGGTGGTGGCGTCATCGTTGGAGTCACCGGCCGCGGTTTCCTGGAAGTACTGGGACAGCTCAACCAGCTTTTCGCCGGCAGCGATGGTCTTTTCATTGACCCAGCTCGCTTCGTTGGCATTCAGGGCCTTCAGGTCAACGCCTTCGCGGTCGCACAGGTAACCAGCCAGCATGGACAGGCACCAGGCCGTACCGGCGCTGATGGTGATAGGGGTCTTGCCGTAAGCCTTGATCTTTTCGCAGGCATCGAGCAGCTCGGTGTAGGTGGTGGGCACTGTCGCACCGGCAGCATCGAAGATTTCCCTGTTATAGAACACGCAGGCAGCAGCGGTGTTCAGCGGGATCGCGTAGATCTTTCCATCATAGGTCTGCTGCGCGAACACAGCGTCACCGGCGAAGGTGTCTTTCCAGCCGTCCGCTTCCAGATACTCATCCAGGGGAGCGGCGATTCCGGGCGCCACATAGTCAGTCAGGTTCGGGCCGGGGCTGACAATGAACACGTCGGGGGTCTTCTGCGCGTCAACCAGAGCGTTCAGGTCAGTGTAGTAGGGCTCCAGCTGGGTGGTGATGGGAGTGACGTGATACTTTCCGGCATAGTCCGCGTTGAAACGATCGATCACCTGCTTAAAGCCCTGTGTGATCAGGTCAGAGGACGCTTCCAGATCGTCCCAGAACATCCAGGTGATTTCCTGGACGTCATCGGCACTCGCAATGGACACCATGCCAAGCAGCATAGCTACAGCAAGTACAACAGCCAACAGTTTCTTCATGGTTCGGTTCTCCTTTCAAATATAAAATTAATCCTCCTGACGCAAACCAATGCGCCAACTGGAATCATTATATACTTCTGTACGTACCGATTTCAAGTAAAAATATATTAAAAAGGGCGATAAACGACCGGAAAATGCATGCGGGAAGGCTGTAAACTTTACAGCAATCGTTTTCACGGACTGTTCAGGAAATTGCATTTTTATTGTTTTTCATATCAGACGAGTCCGGATCCGGATGATCAGCGGCTGTTCATGACGCGGCTGACGCCCCTGATTCCGGCAATGAACCCTTCGATCCATCCCTGCACGGCATTTCACATCCGCTGCGCAGCCGGCATCACAGGACGGGGGCTTTCTGTACTCTCATGGGACAGGAGGGCGAAATGAAAAACGGCCGGGAGGATTTCCCCGCGGCCGGGATAAAATGGCTGTTGTTTTTCTCTGGTTCTATTATAGCAGAATGCCCGCATGAATCCAAGTCTTGTTTTTCGGGAGCGGGTTTCCTATACTGTGGGTACTTTTCGGGGATGGTACAGTGAAAGAACGGCATAACGGAGGAGAACGGATGGAACAGGAGAGGATCTTTTACCACGGCAGTATCATCGGCGGGCTGGATACTATTCTGGCAAATTCGAAATCCCACACGGACGGGAACCGGGTGGCCTACTTTACGGAGGACCGCGTCTATGCCCTGGTCTGCTGCAGGAGCCGGGAGGAGAACCTGGTAACCATGGGACCGCGGGACGGGGTCCAGCACTATTTCGAACGTTTTCCGGACCAGCTCCGGGTCATTTACGGGGGAAAAGAAGGATTTATCTACCGGCCGGTTTCTGCCGGCACCCTGGAGCATACCCGGGATCATACCTGGGAAAGCCATGAGGATGTGCCCGTAGTGCTGCATGAACATGTGCCGGATGTCTATACCGCGATCCTGGAAGAAGAAAAGGCCGGGAACGTGGTCATCCACCGCTATGATGAGATTGACCCCGCGGAGCAGAAGGACCACGCGAATCACCTGCGGGATTATGCCCTGAACAATCCGCAGCTGACATACCGCGATTTCCTGATTGAACATTTCTCGAAGTTGTGGGAGTGAAACGGGAAGAGAGGAAGCATACAGAAAGAGAAACCCCAGGAAACTGCAAAAGAGTTTCCTGGGGTTTTGATTTACTTTGCGGTAATGTGCGGTACCGGGCTTGTGCTCCGCAAGCTCAATGGTCGCAACTCCCCACTGGGGAGCTTGCTCCCTTTCGCTTGAGAATAAATTTTTCGAAATTTCCGCCGCAGGCGGTCGAAAAATTTATTCCCATTCAATCGTGCCAGTAGGCTTGGGCGTGAAATCGTACAGGACGCGGTTGACGCCCTTGACTTCGGTGATAATGCGCCTGACGATGTGCTGCATCAGGTCGAAGGGAATGTTTTCCACGGTGGCGGTCATGGCATCCTTGGTGTTGACCGCACGGATGATGACGGGCCACTCATCGCAGCGGACGCCGTCGCGTACGCCGACGCTCCTGAGATCCGGGATGACGGTGAAGTACTGCCACACCTTGTTCTGCAGGTCGTTCTTCAGGAACTCCTCGCGCAGGATGGCGTCGCTCTCGCGGACGGCTTCCAGGCGGTCCCGGGTGATGGCGCCCAGGCAGCGGACTCCCAGGCCGGGGCCGGGGAAGGGCTGGCGGTATACCATGCCGAAGGGCAGGCCCAGGGCCACGCCGACGACACGCACTTCGTCCTTGAAGAGGAACTTCAGGGGCTCGACGAGCTCGAAGTCCAGGTCCTCGGGCAGGCCGCCCACGTTGTGGTGCGCCTTGACGGGTCCGCTTTCCAGGATATCGGGATAGATGGTGCCCTGCGCCAGGAACTTGATGTTGTCCTGCTTGCGGGCTTCTTCCTCAAAGACGCGGATGAACTCAGCGCCGATGATCTTGCGCTTCTGCTCAGGGGCGGAAACGCCGGCCAGCTTGTCCAGGAAGCGGTCCACGGCATCCACGTAAACCAGGTTGGCGTCCATCTGGTTGCGGAAGACTTCGATGACCTGCTCCGGTTCGCCTTTGCGAAGCAGACCGTGATTGACATGGACGGCGACCAGCTGCTTGCCGATGGCTTTGATCAGCAGGGCTGCGACGACGGAGCTGTCCACACCGCCGGACAGGGCGAGCAGGACTTTCTTGTCGCCGACCTGGGCCTGGATCGCGGCAACCTGTTCCGCGATGAACGCTTCGGCCAGCTCGGGCGTGGTAATCCGTTCCATGTTTTCAGGGCGCTTGTTGTTCTCCATTTTTCATCCTCCCGTTAACAGCAAAAATGGGGTTCAAATCATACCATAACAGAATAAAAAAAGATGGCGGATGTGTCAATTGGAAATCATGACAAAAGAATGAAGTGATTTTTTCAAAAAAAATAATTTTTGGAAAGGCAGCGAAACTATTAACTAATCTGTTAACTAACGCAAGCGGAAATAACGGAAAAACAGAAAAGCGAAAGCTGTTTGGTTAACAGGATAGATAACGAAGCAAACCTTTGCACGCCAACGTTTGCGGGTATTGACAGAATGAAATTCATGGGTTTATAATGCAGGCAATCAGAGGTTAACACGTTAACCTAACAATTAAAGGAGGAAGACCCAATGAAGAAACTGCTGTCCCTTGTTATGGCACTGTGCATGGTCCTCGGTATGGCCTCATTCGCCGCTGCGGAAGACACGCTGCCCACGTTCGACCAGATCGTGCTCGGAGAGAACACCGACCTGGCCGCGAAAATCCATTTCGCGTACCACCGGACCGACATCCCGGACAAGCTGAACGGCTATGTCGAGGAGTTCCGGAAGACCTACCCCAACATCGAGATCGAGTATGAGCTGATCACCGACTACGCTGAGAACGCCCTGCTGCGGGTCGACAACACCGACTGGACCATCATGGGCATCCCGAATGTGCAGAAGGACGAACTGTCCAAGTACTTCGTGCCGCTGGGCAGCCTGGAAACCCTGAGCGGACTGTACAACTTCATGAGCTCCCAGTCCTTCGACGGCACCTGCTACGGCATCCCCTCCACGGGCAACGCCAACGGCGTGCTGTACAACAAGCGGATCTTCGCGGAAGCCGGCGTGACCGAGCTGCCCAAGACCCCCGATGAATTCATCGCCGCCCTGAAGGCTGTGAAGGAAAAGACCGACGCGATCCCGCTGTACACCAACTACGCTGCCGGCTGGACCATGGGCGCCTGGGATGCCTACATCGGCGTGGCTGCCACCGGCAAGGACACCTACATGAACCAGGACCTGCCCCATGCCAAGGATCCCTTCGCGGACCAGGGCAACGGCACCGGCCCCTACGCCGTGTACAAGATCCTGTATGACGCGGCTGCCGAAGGCCTGATCGAAGACGACTACACCACCACCGACTGGGAAGGCTGCAAGCCGATGCTGAACAACGGCCAGATCGCCACCATGGTGCTGGGCTCCTGGGCCTTCACCCAGATGCGTGACGCTGCGGGCGGCGAGCATCCCGAAGACGTGGGCTACATGGCGTTCCCGATCTCCATCGACGGAAAGCAGTATGCTCCCGCCGGCGGCGACTATAACTTCGGTATCAACAACAAGGCTTCCTACGAAGAGAAGCTGGCTTCCCTGTACTACCTGAAGTGGCTGACCCATGAGAGCGGCTTCGCCTACAGCGAAGGCGGCGTGCCGATCGACAAGGCCGGCGAGTATCCGGACCTGTACGCGGCTTTCGACGGCATCGACATGCTGTCCGACGCGGACGCCCTGGAAGGCGAGGAAACCCTGCTGAGCGAGCTGAACTCCGAGTCTGAACTGAACTTCAACAATGCCGGCAACACCAAGGTCCAGGAGATCATCGAGCACGGCTTCAACCATGACAAGTCCTTCGACGACATCATGGCCGGCTGGAACGAAGCCTGGAGCGACGCGCAGGCTGCGCTGAACGTTGAGGTCAAGTAATTCCCGGATACATGACAACCCCCGGCGGGGCCATGAGCATGGCTCATGACCCCGCTTTTTTTCAAGCGACCCGCACATCGGAGGTGTGATCCATGAGCTTCGTCGGTACAGTCCAGCCGGACCTGCGGCGGAAACGCGTGAACTGGCAGAAGGTGCTGGTGATCGTCCTGTTCGCCATCGTCCCCCTGTTCCTGCTGATGCTGTTTACGTACGTCCCCTTCGCGAAGATGATCCAGTTCAGCTTCCACAATATGAGCTACACGAAGGACAAGGGCTTTGTGGGGCTGGACAACTACCTGCGGATATTCACCAAGGAAGAGTACATCGGGGCCATGCTGCTGAGCCTGTACTACATGGCCGGCGCGGTGGTCCAGCTGGCGCTGGCGCTGTTCCTGGCCTCCGTGCTGAGCCTGGAGCGGATCCGGGGATCGGGCATCTTCAAGGCGATCCTGTTCTTCCCGTTCCTGGTCAACGGCATCGCCATCGGGTATATCTTCAAATACTTCTATACCCGGGGATTTGTGCTGGATTCGGTGCTGCAGGCGATCGGCATTCCGCTGGAGAGCCTGCCGTACTGGCTGCGGGACCAGAGCATCAACAACTGGTCGCTGGTGTTCACCTCCGTATGGAAGTACTGCGGGCAGAACATGGTGCTGTTCATCGGCGCGATCGCGTCCATCGATCCCACGCTGTATGAGGCGGCGACCATCGATGGGGCGAACCGCTGGCAGCAGTTCAAGGCGATCATCCTGCCGGGCATCAAAACGGTGTTTATGCTGAACCTGATCCTGTCGATCACCGGATCGCTTTCCGCCTTTGAACCGGCATACGTCGTGGGAAGCATGGGCGCGAACGGAACGGCCACGTTCTTCATCAAGATCCACCAGATGGCGCACGTGTCGCAGAAGGTCGGCCAGGCCTGCGCGATGGCGATGGTGCTGATGGCGCTGATCCTGCTGTTCACGGTGCTGCAGCGGCTGTTCTTCCGGTATGTGATGAAGGATTCCGAGAACACGTTCAACGCCAAGGCCAACAAGGCCAAGGCGCTGTGGTGAGGAAGGGGGAGAGCGGAATGACAAACGCGGCGATGGCAATCCGAAACACGAACAACGGCGCCCGGACAAAGCGGATTATCATCCGGACGCTGGAATACCTGGCCATCCTGCTGGCCTGTTTTATCGCGCTGCTGCCCATCTGGTCCTCCTTCACCACGTCCTTCAAGACGGCGGAGGAATACGGAACGACCAACGCGATGGCACTGCCGCAGAACTGGCTGAACTTCAGCAACTATGCCCAGGTGTGGACCGAAGGCGACATGCTGCGCGCTTTCCTGACCTCGGCCTCGGTGGTCGTGGTGGTCGTGGCGGTTTCTGTGATGATGGGCTCCATGCTGGCGTATGTGCTGAACCGGTTCCGTTTCCCGGGCAACGGGCTGATCCGGAACCTGTTCATGATCGCAACGCTGATCCCCGGCATCGCGATGCAGGTGACCACCTACCAGATCATGAAGGACCTCGGGTTCCTGAACTCGATTGTCGGCTACATGATCCTGATGAGCGGAACCGACGTGATCTCCATCTATATTTTCCTGCAGTATTTTGAAAACCTGGACGGCGCACTGGATGAATCGGCGGTGCTGGAGGGCTGCACGTACTTCGGTGTGTTCTTCAAAATCCTGCTCCCGCTGACCAAGCCCGCGATCATCACGGTGGCGGTGCTGAAGGGCGTCGGGGTTTACAATGAATATTACAGCGCGAACCTGTACCTCCAGTCCAATTCCTGGCGGACGATCTCCACGGCGCTGTACTCCTTCTCGGGGCCGTTCAAGAGCTCCTACAACATTATCTGCGCCGGTGTTTTGCTGACGCTGATCCCCAGCCTGATCGTTTTCCTGATCTTCCAGAAGCAGGTGTACGCGGGGCTCGCCAGCGGCTCGGTCAAGGGTTGACATGGCGCTGCGCAGGGTTATAATATGGTTAACAGAATGATTAACAATTAAGGAGCACTTTATGTTCAGGGATGAGGTACGGGAACATCTTGAGCAGAAAATCATTCCGTTCTGGCAGAACCTGAAGGACGACGTGTCCGGCGGCTTTACCGGTTATGTGGGAGAAGACCTTCGCCCGGACAAAACGGCGGACAAGGGCTGCATCCTGAACAGCCGGATCCTGTGGACATTCTCCACCGCGGCCAAAGTGCTGGACCGGGACGACCTGCGCGCGTACGCGGAACAGGCGTACCGCTTTATGGACCGGTTTGAGGACCCGGAGAACGGCGGGGTGTACTGGTCGGTGACGTATGACGGGAAGCCGGCGGACACCACCAAGCATACCTACTGCCAGGCGTTCGCGGTGTACGGGCTGGCGGCCTATTATCGCCTCACCGGCTGCTGCGGCGCGCTGCGGAAGGCTGTGCGGCTTTTCCGCGTGATTGAGGAAAAGTGCAAAGATGAAAAGGGCTACCTGGAAGCGCTGAACGCGGACTTCACCCCCGGCAGCAACGAGAAGCTGAGCGAGAACGGCGTGATGGCCTCCCGCACGATGAACACGCTGCTGCACGTGATCGAAGCCTACGCGGAGCTGTACCGGGCGTATCCGGACGAGGAGGTCCGCCTGGCCGGGGAGAAGGCGCTGGAGCAGTGCCTGCACACGATTTACAATCCCGCGAAACGACGGATGGAGGTTTTCTTTGACGATGACTTCCGTCCGCTGCTGGATATGCAGAGCTACGGGCACGACATCGAGGGCAGCTGGCTGCTGTGGGACGCGGCGGAAACGCTGCTGGAGCCGGAGAAGCTGAACCCGTACCAGGAGATGTGCCTGGACCTGGCGGAAAGCGCAACGGAACGCGGCTTTACGGACCACGGGCTGCACTACGAGATCGTGAACGGCGAGGTGAACACCATCCGCGCCTGGTGGCCCCAGGCGGAAGCGCTGCTCGGCTTCGCGTTTGCCCTGGAGATCACCGGGGACGCGGTGTGGGTGAAGCGGATGCGCACGCAGTGGAATTATATCCTGCGCGCGGTCGTCGATCCCCGGGAGGGGAGCGAGTGGCTCAATGAGATCACCGAGGAAGGGGAATCCCTCCACAAGCCGCTGGCGGAGGAGTGGAAATGCCCCTATCACAACGGGAGGATGTGCCTGCGGCTCTTTGCCAAAGAGCTTCCAGAAAACATCTGATACCATGTTTCATCAGAATCATCCTTGAAAGAGGAGTTTCGCACCTGCGGGTGCGACCAGGGCTTTCCGATCGCCCTGGACCTTCGGATGGATGCTCTTTTGAAATATATTGAACAGGGAGACAAAACCAGTGAAAAGACCAACCATGAGGGACATCGCGAAGGCCGTCGGGACCAGCGCGGTGACCGTATCCAAGGCCATGGCCGGGAAGCCGGGCATGAGCGACAAGCTGCGGTCGAAAATCCTGAAGAAAGCCGCGGAGATGGGATACGAGTATCCCGGCAGCGACCGGGTGGTGCTGCGGCAGCACCTGGACATCGGCGTGCTGATTCCGGACCGGTATTTTGAGACGGAATCCTTCTACGCCCAGATGTACAAGAAACTGATCCAGAAGCTGAGCGAGCAGGGTCATTTCGGCCTGCTGGAGATCCTGAGCGCGGAGGACGAGGAAAAGCTGGTTCCGCCGATGCTCATCCGCAGCGGAAGGGTGGACGGCATGATCCTGCTGGGCGAGCCATCCAAAGCATATTACCGCATGATCGCGCAGCAGAACACGCCGGTGGTCTTCCTGGACTTCTATGACGAACACGGCAGCGCGGACGCGCTGGTCGGCGACAACCTGTATGGCTGCTACCGCCTGACCAGCCACCTGATCCGCATCGGACACCGGAAGATCGGCTACGTCGGCAGCGTGCGGGCCACGAGCAGCATCATGGACCGCTTCCTCGGGTACTACCGGGCGATGCTGACGCACAACCTGCCGGTTCGGCCGGACTGGATCATCCCGGACCGGAAGGACAACGGCGAGCTGATCCCGATTGAACTGCCGGAGGAGCTTCCGACCGCCTTCGTGTGCAACTGCGACGTGGTGGCGATGGCGCTGATCCGCGCGCTCAATGAGCACGGATACCGGGTGCCGGAGGACGTTTCGGTGACCGGTTTCGACGACTTCGTGACCGGGCCGGAACCGGAAATCCGCCTGAGCACCTTCAAGATCAACACGCCCGCCATGATCGAGCTGGCGGTGAAGACGATGGCCGAGCGCTGCAGCGGTGCGCACGGCCCCTTCGGCCGCACGGTCATCAGCGGCCAGCCGGTCTACCGGGATTCGGAAATCCCGCTGGAGAACGGGGAAACGGAAAAAGAATAACAGAACAATGAAAGATAAAACGGAGGAAAGAAATATGAGCAAGGTAAAGATGATCAATGTGGACGCGCTGCCGAACATTCCCTGGCAGGACCGGCCGGCGGACCTGAAGACGGAAAGCCCGGTATGGCGCTATTCCGAAAACCCGGTGATGGGCCGCAACCCCACGCCGGCCATCGCGCGGATTTTCAACAGCGCTGTGGTGCCGTGGGAAGACGGCTTCATCGCGGTGCTTCGCGGCGAGCAGATCAACGGTGTTCCCTATGTCTACCTCGGACATTCGAAGGACGGCATCCACTGGGACGTGGAGAAGGAAAAGGTGCCCTTCACCGATGAGAACGGCAACCCGAAGATGCCCAACTACGCGTATGACCCCCGCCTGGTGAAGGTGGAGGATACCTATTACATCATCTGGTGCGGCGATTTCTACGGCGCGTCCATCGGCATGGCGAAGACGAAGGACTTCAAGACCTTCACCCGGCTGGAGAATCCCTTCATCCCCTTCAACCGGAACGCGGTGCTGTTCCCCCGGAAGATCAATGGCACCTACAAGCTGCTGAGCCGCCCCTCCGACAGCGGCCATACCCCCTTCGGCGATATCTTCCTGAGCGAGAGCCCGGACATGGTGTACTGGGGCAAGCACCGCCATGTGATGGGCAGCGGCGGGGAATGGTGGCAGGGTGTCAAGATCGGCGCCGGCGCGGCCCCGATTGAGACCAGCGAAGGCTGGCTGATGTTCTACCACGGCGTGGCCACCACCTGCAACGGCTTTGTGTACTCCATGGGCGCCGCGATCCTGGACATCAATGAGCCCAGCAAGGTGTTGTACCGCTGCGCGAACCACCTGCTGACGCCGGAAGAGCCCTACGAGACCACCGGCTTTGTGCCGAACGTGGTGTTCCCCTGCGCGACACTGCAGGACGGCGAGACCGGACGCATTGCGATCTACTACGGCGCGGCCGATACGAATGTCGGCCTTGCATTCACGACAGTGGATGATGTGGTGAAGTACATCAAGGAGCATAGTGTACTGCACTATGGGGATGATGTAGCAGTGCATAACTATTAATGCACATAATTACTGTTGGTTAATTTTCCCCCATAGATAGTTATTGATATTTTGCCCTTTCCCCTACACCCCTTCCCCGCAAACAAACAGGCAGCAGTTTGAAGTTGGCTGATGCGGGGACGGGGATTAGTTTGGGGTGGGGCTTCGCCCCACAAGCCCCGAAAAGGAGCGCTGCTTGATCTGTGGAACATGCGGGGCAAGTATGTCGATAAACACAGGCAGAAAGAAAGGTTTTGCCATGAGAAGCAGAAGTTTTGATTCCCTGATGGAAGCCTACGAGCGGCTGCTGGCGCGGCCGAACCCGGCGGACGAGCATTTCTACAACGGGCTGTATATCCGCTACCGGAACCCGGTGCTGACCCGGGAGCATATCCCGCCCTTCTGGATGTACGACGCGAACCCGGAGACCAATCCCTTTATGATGCAGCGGCTGGGCGTCAACGCGACGATGAACAGCGGCGCCATCAAGCTGAACGGGAAGTACTGCATGGTGGTGCGCGTGGAAGGCGCGGACCGGAAGAGCTTCTTCGCTGTGGCGGAAAGCGACAAACCCACCGAGGGCTTCCGATTCCGGGATTACCCGGTGATCCTGCCGGACACGGAAAAGCAGGAGACCAATGTATACGACATGCGGCTGACGCAGCATGAGGACGGCTGGATCTACGGCGTGTTCTGCTCCGAGAGCAAGGACGAAAACAACCCGGACCTTTCCGCGGCGGTGGCCGCGGCCGGAATCGTCCGGACGAAGGACCTGGAAAACTGGGAACGCCTGCCGAACCTGAAGACCCTGCGCTCCCCGCAGCAGCGCAATGTGGCGCTGCACCCGGAATTCGTGGACGGCAAGTACGCGTTCTATACCCGCCCGATGGATGACTTCATCGAGACCGGAAGCGGCGGCGGTATCGGCTTCGGCCTGTGCGATGACATCACGCATCCTGTGATTGACGAGGAGAAGATCCTTTCCCGCCGGAAGTACCATACGATTACCGAGAGCAAGAACGGCGCCGGCGCGGTGCCAATCCGCACGGACCGGGGCTGGATCCATATTGCCCATGGCGTGCGCAACACGGCCGCGGGACTGCGGTATGTGCTGTATGCCTTCGCGACCGACCTGAAGGATCCGTCGAAGATCATCGCGGAGCCGGGCGGACTGCTGCTGGGACCGCTGGGGCGCGAGCGCACCGGCGACGTTAGCAACGTGGTGTTCAGCAACGGCGCCATTGCGGATGATGACGGCAAGGTGTATATCTACTACGCCTCCTCCGACACCCGGATGCATGTGGCGGAGACCGATGTGGACCGCCTGACCGACTACGTGTTCAACACGCCGGAGGATCCGCTGCGCAGTCCGGACTGCGTGCGGCAGCGGGCAGAGCTGATCCGGAAAAACCTGGAATACCTGAAGAACAGGGGATAAGCCAGCCATATGGAAAAGAAACTGAAGCCGTCCGCACTGTTTACGGACGGCGCGGTCCTGTGCCGCGGAAAGGAAATCCGCCTGTTCGGCGAGGCGGCCGAAGGCATGTGTGTTTCCGCTGAACTGACGGACGCGGCGGGAAAACGGCTGGCCCGGGGCGAAAGCACTGCCCGGGACGGGAAGTTCCTGATCTCCCTGCCGCCCCAGGAGGCGCAGGAAGGCTGCCGGATCACCTTTTCCGCCGGCGCGGAGACCGCGGAAGCGGCGGACATCGCCATCGGCGACGTATACCTGGCCGGCGGGCAAAGCAATATGGAACTGGAACTGCAGTATGCGCTGGAAGGCCCGGAGATCCTCCCGGACCTGCAGGACCCGCTGCTGCGGTTCTTCAACGTGCCCAAACAGGCGTATGACGACGGGAACGAACCGCAGTTTGACCGCACCCGCTGGCACATGGCCGACCCGGAGAACGGAAAGTACAACAGCGCCGTGGCAACGCTCTTTGCGCGGAAGATGCGCCGGGCACACCCGGATATCCCGCTGGGGATCATCGGATGTTACTGGGGCGGAACCTCCGTCACCTGCTGGATGGATGAGGATACCCTGCAGGAAATCAGCGAGGGCGTCCGGTATACCGAAAGATACAACCGGGAGTGCGGCGAAAAGACCCTCGAACAGTTCCTCCGGGAAGAAAAGGAATGGCGGAGCACGCTGGACGCCTGGGACAAAACCGTTGCGGATTTCAAGGAAGGGCATCCGGGATGCACATGGCCGGAAATCAGCGCGGCCTGCGGACTGTGCCCGTGGAACCCACCGAAGGGACCGGGATCCCCGTTCCGCCCGCACGGCCTGGTGCATATGATGTTCGACAAGGTATGCCCGGTTTCGCTGACCGGCGTACTGTATTACCAGGGTGAGGAAGACGCCGGGCAGACCGACCGCTATGATGAGCTGATGGCGGCCATGATCCGGCTGTGGCGGAAGAAGCTGCGCGCGCCGGAGCTGCCGTTCCTGTTTGTCCAGCTGCCGATGTGGCTGGATTTCGAAGCGGAGGACACCTTCCAGTGGGCGAAGACGCGGCTTTCGCAGGCCGCGGTCCGGGACGCCGTGCGGAATACCGGGATGATCTGCCTTCTGGATGAGGGCGAATACGGCAATATCCACCCGGTGAAGAAGCGCCCGGTGGGCGAACGGCTGGCGGAGCTGGCCCTGGCAATGACCGGCGAAAACGGGGAAGTCTCCCCGCGGGCGCTGGATATGTATGCGGATGGAAACACCCTGGTGGTCCGCCTGACGCAGCCGGTGAGGACATCGGACGGGGAGGCCCCGCGCCTGCTGGAAATCGCCGGCGGGGACGGAAAGTTTGTTCCCGCGGAAGGCGAAATCAGCGGAAACACCCTGCGCCTGAAGGCGGAAGGGATCCCGCATCCGGTGAAGGCCCGGTACGCCTGGACAGACTGGTCCGACAAGGTGAACCTCTTCGGCGGAAACGGACTGCCGCTGGAACCGTTCAGCCTGTAAACTGAGAACAACCCTGACGAGAGGGGCTGCCTGTATGAAAAAACTGAATCTGTGCGGAACATGGGAAATGACCGGGGAAGGCGGACAGGGCTTCCCGTCCGAAGTGCCGGGCAGCGTACTGAATACCCTGCTGGAGCACGGGAAAATTCCCGATCCGTTTGACGGAATGAATGAGTTCACCGCCTGTGCCGAAACCCGGCGCAGGTGGTGTTTTGCGCGTTCCTTCCGTGTGACCGCGGAAGAACTTGCGCATGCGCACGCGGACCTGGTGTTCGAGGGCCTGGATACCCTGGCGGCGGTGGAGGTGAACGGGCAGGAAACGGCCCGCACGGACAACATGCACCGCACCTGGCGCTTCCCGGTGAAGGAACTGCTGAAGGAAGGGGAAAACCAGGTCCGCGTTTCCTTTGATCCCGCGATGGACTATGTGGAGAACGCGGCCAGGGAAAACCCGGAGGTGTCCTACGACGGCGGAAGCGAGCTGAAGGGCACCGGCTTCCTGCGCAAGGCGCATTACATGTTCGGATGGGACTGGGGTCCCCGGCTTCCGGACGCCGGCATCTGGCGCCCATGCCGGATTGAGTTTTACGACAGCCGCCTGGAGAACATCCGCATCCGCCAGGCGCACAGCGAAAACCGCGCGGACCTGGAGATCCGGGCGGATACCGGCGCGGAACAGGTTTGCCTGGAACTGCTGGATCCGGACGGAAACCCGGCGGCTTCCGCGGAAGGAAAGCCCGGGGAGACCATCCGCCTTGCTGTGGAAAATCCGCGGCTGTGGTGGCCGAACGGCCTGGGCAGCCAGCCGCTGTATACCCTGAAGGCGACCGTCCTCACCGGCGGAAAGGCGGAGGACGAGAAGACCCTGCGCCTGGGCCTGCGGACGATGACCGTATCCCGGAAGAAGGATGAATGGGGCGAGAGCTTCGCCCTGTGCTGCAACGGGGTGGATTTCTTCGCCATGGGCGGGGACTACATCCCGGAGGACAACCTGCTTTCCCGGGTGACAAGGGAGAAGACGGAACAGCTGCTGCGGGACTGCCGGGACTGCCATTTCAATTCCATCCGCGTATGGGGCGGCGGCATCTATCCGGATGAGACGTTCTTTGACCTGTGCGATGAGATGGGCCTGGTGGTATGGCAGGACCTGATGTTCGCCTGCAACACCTACAAGCTGATGGATGCTTTCCGGGAGAGCATTGCCCGGGAGGCGGAGGACAACATCCGCCGCTTCCGGCACCATGCGTCCCTGGGGCTCATCTGCGGCAACAACGAGATGGAAACCGCCTGGCTCAGCTGGGGCGGGGTGAAGGACCAGCCGGAATACCTGAAGCAGGATTACCTGGAACAGTTTGAGCACCTGCTGAAGGACGTGTGCGCGGAGGAAGCGCCGGACGTGTTCTACTGGCCGTCCTCGCCGTCCTCCGGCG
The DNA here is from genome assembly GCA_017427165.1 of Clostridia bacterium. Taxonomy (GTDB): domain Bacteria; phylum Bacillota; class Clostridia; order Christensenellales; family Aristaeellaceae; genus Aristaeella. The sequence goes on along the minus strand of JAFRTK010000070.1, from coordinate 12,416 downwards.
GCGGGTTTGACGACCCGAACAGTCTGGACCGGGGCGACGTGCACGACTGGTCCGTGTGGCACGGGCGGCGGCCCTTCTCGGATTTCACGGAACGGTATCCGCGGTTCTGTTCGGAGTTCGGCTTCGAGTCGTTCCCCCGCATGGATACGCTGAAGACCTTTGTGCATGAGGAACGGGAGATGAATCCCTTCTCCCGCGTCATGGAAAACCACCAGAAGTGCCGCAGCGGCAACGCGACGACGCTGTATTACCTGAGCCAGACGCTGCGCTATCCCTTCTCCATGGAGAAGCTGGCCCACGCGAGCCAGTGGCTGCAGGCGGAGGCGGTGCGCGCGGGCGTGGAACACTGGCGGCGGAACCGCGGCCGGTGCATGGGCGCGATTTACTGGCAGGTGAACGACTGCTGGCCGGTAGCCAGCTGGGCCAGCATCGACTCCCTGGGCCGGTGGAAGGCCCTGCAGTACCGGGCACGGCATTTCTTCGCGCCGACGGCGGTCACGCTGTGCCGCGGGGAAAACGGATATACGGTGCATGTGACCAACGAGCGGCTGGAGCCTTTCCGGGGTACCGCCCAATGCGTGGTCCGGGACGGGGAAGGCCGGAAGCTCCGCGAGCTCCGGCTGGAAGCGGACTGCCCGGCAATGGCCAGCGTGAAGGCCGGCGAAGTCCTGCCGGAAAGCGGGAAGGAGCCGGAGATCGTGCAGTGTGTCCTGCTGGACGGGGATGGAAACCCCGTGAGTGAATGCATGGAACTGGGCACGCTGCCGAAGTATTTCCCCTTCCGGGAGCCGAAGATCCGGATGATCCGGTCGGGCCGGCAGGTCACCCTGCAGGCGGACACCTTCTGCACGGGCGTGGAGCTGCAGGCCGGGGACGCAAGGTTCTCGGACAACTGGCTGACGCTGTACCCCGGGGAGGCCCGGACGGTCACCGCGGACCGGGATTTCAGCGAAAATGAACTGCGGGTGCTCTGGCTGGAATAACGCGGTACGAACAAAAAACAACGGAAACCGTTGACAAGCAACGGGGAAAAGCGTAAACTCCCGTTAAAGGCTTTGAAGGAGAGGGCAACAGGAATTCGGCCATCAGAGACGCGGCGGTTGGTGCGAGCCGCGGGAAGAACCTGTCAGCTGTCGCTCCGGAGCCGGAAGGAAGAAAGCGGAAACGCGAGTAGAGCCTTCCCGAACCAGCCGCGTAAGGGCAAAAGGGCTTGACGGAGCCTGAAGGGGCGGTTTTTCAGGAAACCGCAATTTGAGTGGTACCGCGGGTATGATGTAACATGCTCGTCTCAAAGCAAAACTTTGAGACGGGTATTTTTTTATACGGGATATTGGAGGGCTTTCCGAGAGATTGGGGGGCTTTCCGCAAGGAATCGCACGCGCACCGCGGGCGGGATCCCCGCCTCGCGCACCGCGCGCGGCAGCGCCCAGCCCCCTTCGGATCCCATAAGGGATAACTTGAGACGAGCATTAACTGTAATCGGAAAGCGTGGGTTTATAGGACAATCCAGGAGGGAATTATCATGGCACAGATGACGGGACTGAACTTCAAGATCCAGGAGATGGCACACCGGATCCGGGAACTGCGCGAGATTGAAAACCTCACGATCGCGGAGATGGCCAGCAAGACCGGCGTGACGGAGCAGGAATACATCGACTGCGAAATGGGCCGGTCGGACCTGAACTTCGCGTTCCTGTACCGCTGCGCGCTGGCGTTCGGCGTAGACGTCGGCGATATCATCGAGGGTTCCAGCCCGAACCTGAACTCCTTCACGGTGACCCGGAAGGGCGAAGGCCAGCGCATTGAGGAAGCCCACGACATGATCTACTACAACATGGCGGCTTCCTTCCGCAACCGGATCGCGGAGCCCCTGTATGTGCAGGCAGCCTACAGCCCGGAAGCGGAGAAGGAGGATATCAAGCTGACCACCCATGAAGGGCAGGAGTGCGATATCGTCATCGAGGGTTCCCTGAAGGTGCAGGTGGGCGAGCATATCAGCATCCTGTATCCCGGTGACTCCATCTACTACGATTCCGGCACACCGCACGGCATGATCGCCGTGGGCGGCAAGGACTGCCTGTTCTACGCTATCGTCCTGAACCCCACCGGCGCCCCGATTCCGGAACTGACGCCGGAGAAGGCCATGCCCGGCACCGCCCTGCAGGAGTTCCCGGCGGAGAACGGCCGCACCCGTGTGTGGCACCGTTATGCCGACGTGGAAAAGGACGAGAACGGCACGCCCGTGAAGATCACCTTCAAGAATACCGAGAAGTTCAACTTCGCCTTCGACGTCATCGACGCGATCGCGGACGAAGTGCCGAACAAGCTGGCCATGCTGCACCTGGACCGGGAGAAGAACGAACACCGGTTCACCTTCAACGATATGAAGCGCGCGTCCAACCGCTGCGCCAACTACTTCAAGTCCCTGGGCATCAAAAAGGGCGACCGCGTGATGCTGGTGCTCAAACGGCACTACCAGTTCTGGTTCTCCATCCTGGCGCTGGAGAAGATCGGCGCCATCGCGATTCCCGCCGTGGCCCAGTTGCAGGAGCATGACTTTGAATACCGCTTCAACGCCGCCGGCGTGAAGGCGATCATCTGCACCGCCGACGGGGACACCGCCCACCAGGCCGACCTGGCCGCGAAGAACGCGCCGGGCCTGGAGCTGAAGCTGATCGTGAACGGCACGCGGGAAGGCTGGCACAACTTCGACGAGGAATACCAGATGTATTCCACCCACTACAACCGCACTGAGGATACCCCCTGCGGCGATGACCTGATGCTGATGTACTTCACCTCCGGCACCACGGGCTATCCGAAGATCGCGGCCCACAGCTACAAGCATCCGCTGGGCCACCTGCATACCGCCAAGTACTGGCACTGCGTGAACCCGAACGGCCTGCACCTGACGATTTCCGACACCGGCTGGGCCAAGGCCGGCTGGGGCAAGATCTACGGCCAGTGGCTGTGCGAAGCGGCCATCTTCGTGTACGACTTTGACCGCTTTGACGCGGCGGACATCCTGCCGCTGTTTGCCCGGTACAACATCACCACCTTCTGCGCGCCGCCGACCATGTACCGCATGCTGTGCAAGCAGGACCTGAGCAAGTACGACCTGAGCTCTGTAACCCATGCCTCCAGCGCCGGCGAAGCGCTGAACGCGGAGGTCTACCGGCAGATCGAAAAGCAGACCGGCCTGCAGATCATGGAAGGCTTCGGCCAGACGGAAAGCACCATGATCATCGGCAACCTGGCCGGCGCGAACCACAAGCTGGGTTCCATGGGCAAGGTCGCCCCGATCTACCATGTGTGCCTGCTGGACGCGGACGGCAACCCCGTTCCCGACGGTACGCCGGGTGAGATCTGCGTGGATATTTCCAACGGCATTCCGGTCGGCCTGTTCCAGGGCTATTACCGCGACGAGGAAAAGACGAAGGAAGTCATGCACGACGGCTGGTACCATACCGGCGACCTGGCCTGGTGCGATGAGGACGGCTTCTACTGGTACGTGGGCCGCGCGGACGACGTCATCAAGTCCAGCGGCTATCGCATCGGACCGTTCGAAATCGAGAGCGTGATCATGGAGCTGCCCTACGTGCTGGAGTGCGGCGTGAGTGCGGCGCCCGACGAGGTGCGCGGCCAGGTGGTCAAGGCCAGCATCGTGCTGACCAAGGGCACGGAGCCGACCGAAGAGCTGAAGAAGGAAATCCAGAACTACGTCAAGCAGCACACCGCGCCGTACAAGTATCCCCGGATCGTGGTGTTCCGCGACGAGCTGCCTAAGACCGTCAGCGGCAAGATCCAGCGCGCGCTGCTGTAATAGAAACGGAATCATATTGCTCCCTCCATGGAAAACAGTTAAACTGTTTCTATGGAGGGACTTTTTTGTGTGGTCAAAAAGAAATTTCCACAGACGAAAACCATTTGTCATTCTGATTCGTCATATAGACGGAACCTGAAAAAGCGCTGTTCAGGAGGGTCTTCGTGCAGCGGACGCGCAAACGAAGATGTGGAGGAGAATAATGTCGTGGATGCTTTGATGTTTCAAGCGGAAGTCAGGCGGATTGAGAAGCTGCTTTACCGCGTCGCGTGGTCCTATATGGGCAATAACGCGGATGTGGAGGACGCGGTACAGGATGCATTGATCAGGGCCTGGGAGAAGAGGGATACGCTGCGGGACCTGAAGCAGTTCAGGCCGTGGATGGCGCGGATCCTCACCAACCGGTGCCGGGACATGCTGCGAAAACGCAAAAAATTCAGCTTCATCCCCCTGGAGGATGCCGCCGCACAGGAAGTGGAACCGCCGGAACCGGATTCGCCGGTGCTGGAGGCGGTGGGGAAACTGAAGCCGGAGCTGAGGACCCTGGTGACGCTTCATTATGTGGACGGATACTCCATACAGGAAATGGCGGAGGACCTGGGAATTCCGGAGAATACCGTCAAAACCCGTATGAGGAGCGCACGGAGACAGCTGGGCAGGACCATTCTCCTGGAAAGGGGGGCAGAATGATGAATACCGATGAATTCAAAAAGCAGCTTGCTTCTGTAACCCCCGATGTTCCGGAGCATTTCCACAACCGGGTGGAAATGACGCTGGAGAATATCGTTTTACAGGAGGCACAAATGAAAGAGAGTACAAAACAGGCGATTAAAACCGCTGGACGGTTCAGCGGACGCACCCTGGTGATCGCCATCGCCCTGGTGATCATGATCGCCGCGGCAGCACTGGCCGCCACCCAGTGGAACCTGTTCGGGCAGCTGCCGCACCTGGCCGGAGAATCACCGGTGAACGCGGACAGCGTGATGCAGAAGGACCTGCATACGGAAACGGTCAACAATGTGGAGATTTCGATTAAGGAAGCCGGATATGACGGCCGCACCCTGCTGATCCAGCGCAGCTACCGGATTCCGGATGCGGAAGAAGCCTTCGGTCCGGATGGACTGGGCTGGGAAGAAGAAGATAAACTGTATAATGACTATCACGTCGGCTGGTGGATTGACCATATCTGGTTCAACGGGAAATGCATGAATATGCCGAGCGGTTCGGAAAGCATGATCTCCGGCAGCGACGTCCCCGGGGAAATCATCATCACGGAAGCCTGGCGGCTGTATGAAGAAGGCGTTTACCTGGACGGACCGACGGAGATCAGTATGCCGATCGGGGAAATCCAGGATATCGACAACTATTACCATCATCCGGAGAAGAAGGACGCGGACGGAAACCTGCTGGTTCCGGACAAGGGCATGGTGACCTTCACCTTTGATCCCGGGGACGTGCAGTCCCGGGTGAAGACCTTCCATCCGGAGCAGGAAGCCGTGCTGCCGGAACTGACAGCGAAGACTGTGGATGCGACGTTTACGCCCCTGATGACCTATATTACCCTGGATATCAAGGTCAACCCGGAAGCCATGGCGGCTTACATTGAGGAGAATGGGGCATATGTTCTTGACGATGACGGAACCCCTCTCTGGGAACGCGACGGACTGGATATCGTGGATCCTTGGGCATCGAGCCTGGAGCTGGTGGACGGCAGCGGAAAAATCCTGTTCCCGGAAAACAGCGGCTATGACGGAGCCTGGACGGAAGGAGCTCAGTTCCTGTATCCCTATCTGGAAAACATCCCGGATGAGCTCTGGATGGCCCCTGTGGACGAGGAAACCGGAGGCGTGGATATGAGCCGCGCTGTGCTGGTGAAACCCGCGAACGAGTAAGCGAAAGGAAGCCGGAAGGGGGCGCAGGGGTGCCTGCACCCCCTCTTTGCAGGTGAAAGAGATGAGAAGCAGAAGACTGATCGCCGGCATCCTGGCGGTGCTGGCGTTATCACCGGCAGCCTGCGCTGAAGAAACCCGGATGAATATCCGGGAGCTGCGCGCGGCGATGCCGGAAAAATGGGAGTGTGAGATTGCCGCTGAGAGCGGGGAAACGGTTTCCGTCAGTGTGCTGGTGCATATTCCGGATGTGGAGGTTTTTCCCGTGCCGCTGTGTGAAACGTGGTTTGATAACTCGGAAACCCCGTTTGAGGCCGGAGACGAGAAGTTCCTGTTCGGCAAGGCGGATAACCGTGCGCGGATCGAAATCTATGACCCGGCCGAATTCCCGGAAGCGGGTACCAATGTGGAGGATGTAATTACGTTTTTCAGACAAAAACTGGCCGGAATCGGTGTGGAGGATATCGACCTGGTACCGTATTCAGTCATCGCGCTGGGACGGATGTGCAAGACAAAGCCATACCGGTGGCAAAGCGAGGACGGAAAAACCAGTTTTCCGATTTCCGTTGCTGATCCGGAAAAACCGTGGAAAAACGACAACAGCAGCGGATGGGATTTTGATGTATCCCAGCGGGTCGGCGGTATCCCGGTGATCCTGGACGGCATCACAATTTATACGGATGGCTATATGCCGGATTATACAACTCGCGGTTATGTGCGCTATATTGACGGGGAAAATTACTACATGTACACCGGAGGGCTCCGGGTGACCGGTATGGCGCAGACGGATGTCGGGCTGCTGCCGCCTGAAAAGCTTTTCGGGATTCTGGAGAAACGGATCCGGGAAGGACGGCTGAAGTGGATTGTGGAGATCAACCTGGGCTACCTGTGCCTGAACCGGACATCCGCGGTACTGCTCGGCCTGGCGCCGGAACAGGAGTTTGAGCATATCCTGGTTCCGGTATGGCAGGTCCGGTGCTATGATACGGTGATGCAGGACGTATGGCGTAACCATTGTGCGATCTGCTCCCTGGAGGATGACGTCCTGTATGATACGACCTACGAATATCACCTGCTGTATGATGCAAGGACAGGAGAACAGATCAATTATCAGCAGTAGGGAAATACGGGAGGTGTGGTGATGAATAAAACCTTCTTTGCCCGGTTGTGCCTGGCGCTGGCGGTAATCATGCTTTTATCCGCGTCCGCACTGGCGGAATATGAACAGTACCGGCTGGAAGTGCCCGAGGAAGGAGATGCGGTGCAGCTGTGGGAGGTTTTTCCGCTGGACGCGCATAACGTGATTGTCCGGGTATACTCACCGGAAGCACCGTGGCATGTGGACTGGTACCGGGACGGGAAGCGGATCCGGAGCCTGACGACGGGCGGAGACTATGACCGGAAGACGCCGCCGGAACCGGTGATTGGGGAGGACGGCCTGCTGTATATGCTCTGCCGCATGCCTTCCGATGAAGGCAGCACGGAAGTATGGCCGCCGCTCAATGCGACGGCGCAGTGGGAAGACAGCGGGCTGACGGAGGTGACTCCTTTCAGCGAACGCGTGAAGGCAACGCGCTGGGATAACCGGATTATTATTTATGAAACGGAAGAAGCGGACCGGATCTGGTACAACGGAAAAGATACGTTTGTTAACCGTGAACTGGCAGATAAGCTGAGATCAGGTCATGCGATTGCCCTGGAAGACGGCGTCTTTATAATGACATACCGGGATTTCAGCATCACAGACGGCCCAACCGAACTGATCTGCCTGGATCACGGGGAAGAGCGGTACAGGCTGGACGATGAATTTTCCAGGAATATGCTGCCGGATGGAAAGGGAGGATTCTACTCCGCCCGGTGGGAGTATATCGAATGGACGTCCAGGCGGGACTCCTCCCCGGTGCGCCTGCTGCATGTGAACCGGGACGGGCAGCATGATCGGACCTGGAACCTGCAAGGGGACAAGGTGGCCCTGACACCGGACCGGAGTTATTATGACCCGCAGGCAGGAACGCTGACCTTGTATGGCAGCGCAGCTGCCCGGAACACCCTCGCGGTTTTCGCAATGACGCTGGATGATGATATGAACATGATTGCCCTGGACGTACGGAATATTGATCCGGATTACATCGGGTGCGAAGCCAAAACATACCTGACCCCGGACGGCGTTCCCTATGTTTATCTCTTTGACCGGGATCATCCGGACCGGATCTGTCCCGCGGTGATTCCATTCTCCATGGCCGGGCAAAGCAATGACGATTACGGAATTACGATCTGTGAGGCTGAATGAAAGCGGAACAGCCGGCGGCGAAGGAGTCGGGGCATAACTGAACCGAGACAGGCCGGAAGCCGGGAAGGCTTCCGGCCTGTCTGCGGCCATGCGGGCGCTTCAATTTTTCCGAATCGGGGCTGTTCACGGCGGCTTCGGGCCGGTATAATCGGCAGTGTGGAAAAAGAACCGGAGAATTGTTTTCCCGCAGGTGCGGGAGGCTCCGGAAGACATACAGGAGGCAGCACATGACGAAGGTGCAGTTTTATGACCGGGTGGACGACGGGAAACTCCGGTTTGCGGTGATTATTACCCGGACGGAGGGGCACTGGGTGTTCTGCAAGCACCGGGATCGTGACACCCTGGAAGTGCCCGGTGGACACCGGGAGCCGGGAGAGGATATCCTGGATACCGCGAAGCGCGAACTGTATGAGGAAACCGGAGCCATCGACTTCACCATGGAGCCGGTCTGCGTTTATTCGGTGACGGCGCCCGGGAATTTCGACGGGCAGGAGACCTTCGGCATGCTGTTTTCCGCGGACGTGCGGGCGTTTGAAAAAGAACTCCACAGCGAGATTGAACGGATTGTGATCCGGGATGACCTGCCGGAGGCGTGGACGTATCCGGAGATCCAGCCGTTGCTGATGAAGGAATGGGAAAGGCGGACCGGCAAGGGCGGACAGTGAATCGCCATCGCGGGGAATAGAAGGAATATTTATCGTTCCGGCAGGATAACGGATGCGGGCAGGTGAACTATATTCTGACAGGAAAATTCTGTCCGGTTTGGAGAGACCGAAAAAAGAATATGGAGGATTGTTTCCTATGCGCGGCCTGAAAATTGTCCTGAGGATCCTGGCGGTCCTGCTGGTCCTGGTATTGCTGGTCGGCCTTGCCGGCTTCCTGATGTTCCGCCACCGTTCCAGCCCCAATGACATCATCCACTATGAGACGAGCAACTCCTTTATTACGGGGAAGACCCAGGTGAGCGCGCACCGCGCGGGCGGCGGCATCATGCCGGAAGAGACCATGATGGCGCTGAAGAACTGCACGAAGGACGTGGACTTTTCCATTGACGTGTTCGAGTTTGACCTGCACCTGACAAAGGACGGCGTGCTGGTGCTGCTTCATGACAACGAGATGGACCGCACCTCCGACAGCGTGGAGGTATTCGGGCGCGAGCATGTGCGGCCGGAGGAAATGACCTTCGACGAGCTGCGGCAGCTGAACATGGGCGCGAAGTTTGTGAGCGACAGCGGGGAAAGCCCCTATGCCAACCTTCACGGGGAAGACGTACCGGATGACCTGCGCATTGTGGCCCTGACGGAAGCGCTGGATTACCTGGAAAGCATCGGCCGGTACTACTACATCATCGAGATCAAGAACGGCGGCGAGATCGGTTTCCGCGCGGTGGACCAGCTCTACAGCGAGCTGAAGGCGCGGGATATGGTGGACCGCGTGGCGTTCGGTTCCTTCCACGGGGAGGTTTCCGAATACAAGGACAAAACCTATCCGGACCTGATGCGCGGCGCGTTTGCCGGCGAGGTCATCAATTTCTACCTGGCGGCCGCGCTGAACAAGCAGGACTATACACCGCCCTGCGGGATCCTGCAGCTGCCCTTCAACGACCCGAAGGAGAGCAAGTATATCAACCTGGGCACCGCCCGGGTGATCAACTACGCGCATGCGCACAACATGGCGGTGCAGTACTGGACCGTGAATGACGAGAAGGACATGGAATACCTGCTCTCCCTCGGCGTGGACTGCATCATGAGCGATTATCCCGACCGCCTGTGGCGGGTGAAACAGGAAATGGGCCTCAACCCGTGACACGGATTTTGCCGGAGCTGTATGGCTCCGGCTTTTTGGCGCAAACCGAAAAAACCGGCAAAAAAGTATGGGGAATCCGCGCCGGATATGATATAATCACCTTACAGAAAAAAGAATAAGGGGGCTTGGCGATATGTGGTACAATCCGCCGGACGGACAGCGCAGGGACAGTTTCCATAACGGAAACTGTGCGGACGCGTATGACTTCCTCGGCGCGCATCCCGTGGAGGATGGCGGGGAACTGAAATGGCATTTCTCCGTCTGGGCGCCCAATGCCCGGGCGGTCTCCCTCGTGGGCGAGTTCTGCGGCTGGGACCGGGAAGCGTATCCCATGGCCAAGCAGTATGACGGCATCTGGGAGCTGCGGCTTCCGGACGCACTGTTCCGGCCGGAACGCGACCCGGACAAATACAATTACCCCGAAGCCGCGGACCGGCTGCGCACGTATAAGTACGCAGTCCTGTGCGCCGACGGGGAATGGCATATGCGGGCCGACCCCTACGGGTTTGAAATGGAGATGCGGCCCAGCAACGGCAGCCGGCTGCGGAACCTGTCCGGATATGAATGGCATGACGGCGAATGGATGGAAGCCCGGAAGGAAGGGGAGCCCATCCGCAGGCCCATGAATATCTATGAGATGCACCTGGGCACCTGGCGGCGGGGAGAAGGCGGGCGCATCCTGAACTACGCCGAGATTGCCGATGAACTGGTGCCCTACCTGCAGGATATGGGCTACACGCATGTGGAGTTCATGCCGGTGATGGAGCACCCGTTTGACGGATCCTGGGGCTACCAGGTGATCGGCTACTACGCGCCGACATCCCGCTACGGCACGCCGGACCAGCTGCGGTACCTGGTGGACAAACTGCACCAGGCGGGCATCGCGGTGATCCTGGACTGGGTTCCCGCGCATTTCCCCAAGGACGAGGCCGGCCTGCGCCTGTTTGACGGAACACCCTGCTATGAGCACGCGGATTCCCGCCGGGCGGAAATGCCGCAGTGGGGAACGCTGCTGTTTGACTACGCCCGGGGCGAGTCCGCCAGCTTCCTGAAGTCCAACGCGCTGTTCTGGCTGAAGGAATACCATGCCGACGGCCTGCGCTTTGACGCGGTCAGCTGCATGCTGTACCTGGACTTCGGCAAGGATCCGGGCCAGTGGCTGCCCAACCAGTACGGCGGGCGGGAGAACCTGGACGCGATCCGCTTCCTGCAGACCCTGAACGAGACCGTGAACCGGGAATGCCCCGGCGCGATCACCGTGGCGGAGGAATCCACCGCGTTCCCGAAGGTCACCCATTCCGTGGAGGACGGCGGCCTGGGCTTCAGCTTCAAGTGGAACATGGGCTGGATGAACGACATCCTTTCCTATATCGAGATGGACCCGATCTACCGGAAGTACCACCACGACAAGATCACCTTCTCGATGATGTACGCGTTCAGCGAGCACTATGTGCTTCCCTTCTCCCACGACGAGGTGGTGCACTGCAAGCACTCGATGATCGAGAAGCAGCCCGGCGACCTGTGGCAGAAGTTCGCGGGCCTGCGGGCGCTGTACGGATACTACATGGTGCACCCCGGCAAGAAGCTGCTGTTTATGGGCGGGGAGTTCGGCCAGTTTGTGGAATGGCGGGATACCGAGCAGCTGGACTGGTTCCTGCTGGCCTACGAACGGCATCCTGACCTGCAGAAATACATGAAGGCGCTGAACCGCCTGTACCGGGATGAGCCGGCCATGCATACGGTGGACGACAGCTGGGACGGCTTCAAGTGGCTGAACGTGAACGACAAGGACCGCAGCGTGGCGGCCGTGATGCGCTCCGACGGGGAAGACTATATCGCCTGCGCGGTGAACTTCACGCCCCAGCCGTACCTGGAGTACCGCATCGGCCTGCCCTTTGACTGCGAGCTGACGGAAATCCTCAACTCCGACCGGGCGGAATTTGGCGGAAGCAACCTCTACAATGGCACGGTCCGCCGCGCGGAGGAAATCCCCCAGGAGGAGCATCCCTTCTCCTGCGAGATCGTCCTGCCGCCGCTGGCCGCGGTGTTCTTCAAGGTGAAGAAGATCGAAGAAGAAAAGGAATAAACCCATACGAAGCATACAGCCGGGCGGCGGGAAAGTTCCCGCCGCCCGGTTTTTGTGTTCGGCCCCTTTACTTTTCCCGGAAAACAACTTAAAGTAGAAAAAAGAGTAATTATCCCACCGGAATTTAAACTTCAGTTGAAATCCGCCATTCCGCTCAACCGAAAGTGGTGTTAAGGTGGTATCGTTCCAACCGGCGCGCGGCGGAATGATCAAAAAGGAGGACGGCATCATGTCATTCGGAAGTATTTTACAGGGCCTGCGGAAAGAGGCCAAAGTCACCCAGGAAGACCTGGCCCAGAACCTGGGCGTGAGCGCCCAGGCGGTATCCAAATGGGAAAACGGGAGTTATCCGGAAGGGGACCTGATTCCCCGGATCGCGGACTTTTTCCATGTGCCGATTGATTACCTCTACGGACGCGCGGAAAAGGACATGGGGATTGAACAGCGGGTGGTGCGGGAGCTGAACCGGCTGTGGGAATCCCTCCGGGAGTCCGGCGCGGACGCGGACAGCGCATCCCGGGCGTT
>JAFRTK010000069.1 GCA_017427165.1 Clostridia bacterium | reverse complement strand
GGATGAGGCGCCGCTGCGGAAGACGGTTGAAATCCGGCAGGATCCGCAGGATTTCAGGGACCGGAATGATGTGAAGCAGTGGCTGAAGAGCCTGGGACCGGTGGTGCAGCAGTATGCGGATGTGCTGGAGGCGGAACTCCGGAACGTGTCTGCTGCCGGATGATCCGGATCTTTCCGGAAATCAGTAGAGAACCAGGACTGGCGGTATCGGGACATGGATTCCCGGTACCGCTTTTTGCGCCGGATTCTGTTTTCAGTTTCCGGTTATTCGTGGTATGATGATAAAAAGCATGAAACGAACCGGACAGAAACAGGATCATAAACCGGCACAGACCGGAGCAGGAATGAAGGAGTGGATGGAAATGCAAGGCAGATTATCCGGCAGGCTTCTGGCTGCTTTGCTGGCGGTGCTGCTCCTGACGGGCGGCACGGATGTTTCCAAAGGAGAATCGCAGATGGAGATACCGATCACTGATATTCAGCCGGTCCGGATCGGGCAGGCGGAGAATACCGAGGCGGGCACCGGATGCACGGTGCTGATTTGTGAAAACGGAATGGCGGCCGGCCTGGACGTGCGGGGCGGCGGCCCGGCATCCCGGGAAAGCCAGCTCCTGAATCCCCTGATGGCGGCGCAGACAGTCCATGCGGTGGTGCTTTCCGGGGGAAGCGCTTACGGCTTGGGTACGGCCAACGGCGTGATGCAGTACCTGGAGGAAAAAGGATACGGCTACGATACGGGATACGCGCTGGTGCCCCTGGTAGTCCAGGCGGATATCTATGACCTGTCCGTGGGGGACGCGAAGGTTCGCCCCGATGCCGCCATGGGATATGAGGCGGCCAGGAACGCCTTTGAGAATCCGAATTACCGGGACGGCAATTACGGCGTCGGCTGCGGGGCAACGGTCGGGAAGATCGCCGGAATGGAAACCTGCATGAAGTCGGGAATCGGCAGCTATGCTATTCAGCTGGGCGAACTGCAGGTCGGGGCGGTGGTTGTTGTGAACGCCCTGGGCGATGTGTACGACTGGAAAACCGGGAAACAGATTGCCGGCTTGCTCTCGGAAGACCGGAAATCCATGCGGAGCACTTCGGAATATATGAAGCAGTCCGTCGCGGCGGTGGAGAACAAATTTACGGGAAACACCACCCTGGCGGTGATCATCACCAACGCGAAATTCAGTAAAACCCAGCTGTGCAAGATTGCCGGCATGGGCCATGACGGAATGGCGCGGGCGATCCGGCCGGTCCATACTTCCGCGGACGGGGACAGCATCTACGCGCTGTCCGTCGGGGAAGTGGAAGCGGACCAGGACCTGGTGGGCCTGCTGGCGGCGGAAGTGATCAGCGAAGCGATTATCCGGGCGGTGGAGAACGCGGAAAGCACGTACGGATATCCTTCGGCCGCGGAGCTGAAGTGATGGATTTCGCCGCTGCAGGAGCAGCTGAACTGCCCTGCATGCCGGAAATCCAGGGAAAAGATATGAATTCGGAGGAATATACATGCTGACGAAAGCAGAACTGCCGGAATGCCCGGTTGCCACCACTCTCCAGCTGATCGGAAACAAATGGAAAATGCTGATCCTGCGCAATCTGATGTCGCGGCCGTGGCGGTTCAATGAAATGCTCCGGTCGATTCCGGGAATCAGCCGGAAGGTACTGACAGACAATCTGCGGGCGCTGGAGCTGGACGGGATTATCACCCGGACAGCCTATCCGGAAATGCCTCCGCGGGTGGAATACGCGCTGAGCGACCTGGGGGAAACGATGCGGCCGATCATCAAAGCTTTGGAAGTATGGGGAACCGGATACCAGAAGAGGGTGCGTGAAAGCGAATGAACCAGCAGGAAAGATGCCTGCGGCTGATCCGCACCCTGCTGGATGAAACGCCGCAGTACAGGGACATAGCGGTTCCGCTGGGTGCCGAACGAAGATGGCAGCTGCTCCGCAGCCTGATGAACGTCCGTCCGCCGATGCCGGTGACGGATGAGTTCCTTCGTGTGCAGGATGAATTCCTGAAGGAAATGACCGCAGAGAAAGGCATTACGGACGGGGACAGCCTGCCCGCCTGCCCCGGCGATCCGCATCTGGTGCTCTGGCAGGGGGATATCACGACCCTCCGGTGCGATGCCATCGTCAACGCGGCGAACAGCCGGATGCTGGGCTGCTTTTCGCCATGCCACGGCTGTATTGACAATATCATCCATACCATGAGCGGGGTGCAGCTCCGCCTGGCCTGTGATGAGCTGATGCGCGCGCAGGGACATGAGGAACCCACCGGACAGGCAAAGATCACCCCCGGGTTTAACCTGCCGGCCCGGTATGTGCTGCATACGGTCGGTCCGATCATCGATGATGAGGTGACCGCAGGGGATGAGGCGCTGCTGGCTTCCTGCTACCGATCCTGCCTGGAGCTGGCAAATCAGAATGGCCTGCGGTCGGTCGCGTTCTGCTGCATTTCCACCGGTGTCTTCCGCTTCCCGCCGGACCGCGCGGCCGGAATCGCGGTAAGGACGGTAAAGGAATTCCTTCAGGGAGAGACAAGCGTCCGGCATGTGATTTTCAACGTGTTTAAGGACAGCGACCTGGCAATCTACCGGGAACTGCTGGTGCAGGGATAAACCCAGGTTACCCGGAGGTAACCAGGTAATAAAAAGGTGCGTACTTGTTCTGCCCGTTGTTGTGTTTTATGCTTCTTTGTGCCGGGAAAAACCGGACAAAACACAGAGGAGACGAAAACAAATGAAAGAACAGAAGAACTGGGCGTACGGTGTAGAGATCAACGGCATCGGTACGATTTTTTACGGGCGGGATTATTTCGCCCGGGACGGGATTGTCAATCCTGTCAGCGCCACCCCTTACACGAAGGAAGAAATCGCGGCGATCTTGAAAAATGCCGCGGACGGGGCGGAAGGATACACCGCTTGCCTGCCGGAGAACGCGGTCCTGGGAATGAACGGATTCTGGTATGATGCTGCCGGCGCGGCGGCAATCACCAGCCACGCGGATCCCCTCACCCAGGGAGCGGACGGGGTTTTTAAAACAGCCGAAGGCAAAGAAGTCGCGGCGCCGATCGCAAAGTAAAAAACCCGGGTTTGATAAGCCCCGGCAGGGTTTCCGGCCGGGGCATTTACGGAATTTGGAGAATGATATGGACGAAAAAGTACTGCGGCTGAAGGAAGCAATTGAAACGGCGGATGCCGTGATCATCGGGGCCGGCGCGGGGCTTTCCACCGCCGCCGGGTTTGAGTATGCCGGTGAACGGTTTGAACGGTACTTCAGCGATTTCAGCCGGAAGTACGGTTTCCGGGATATGTATTCGGGCGGGTTCTTCCCGTATCCGTCCCCGACGGAATTCTGGGCATACTGGAGCCGGTATATCTGGATCAACCGGTATATGGATGCGCCGAAATCAACCTACAGCGACCTGTACCGGCTTGTGAAGGGCAAGGATTATTTTGTCCTCACAACCAATGTGGACCACTGCTTCCAGAAGGCCGGCTTTGATAAAAAACGACTGTTTTATACCCAGGGGGATTACGGCCTTTTCCAGTGCACAGAGCCCTGCTGCAAAAAGACCTGGGACAATGAGGACACCGTCCGGAAGATGGTTCTCGCGCAGGGGTATACCATCGGGGAGCATAATGAACTGAAACTCCCGGAAGGGACTGAAGCCGGGATGACCGTTCCGGAATCCCTGCTGCCGAAGTGCCCGAACTGCGGGCGGCCGCTGACCATGAACCTCCGCTCGGACAGCAGATTTGTGGAGGATGAAGGCTGGCAGGTGGCGGCTGTGGAATATGAAGCCTGGCTGACGCAGCACCGGGACCGGAAGGTGGTCTACCTGGAGATCGGCGTCGGCTACAATACGCCTGGAATCATCAAATACAGCTTCTGGCAGGAGGTTTACCGGAACAAGAACGCGGTGTATGCCTGCCTGAACATGGAGGAGGACCGGGTACCGGAGGAGATCGCCGGGCGGTCGATCCTCATCGGCGGGGATTCGGCCCGGGTCATTGCGGAGCTGGTATCATGATTATCAATACAGGACAACGCACGGATATTCCGGCCTTCTATTCGGAATGGTTTGCCAACCGGCTGAAGGCCGGTTTTGTGCTGGTCCGGAATCCGTACAATCCCGTTTCCGTGACCCGGTACCGGCTTTCCCCGGACGTGGTGGATCTGATCGGCTTCTGCACGAAGAACCCGGCGCCTATGCTGCCGAGGATGGACCTGCTCCGGGAATACGGGCAGTACTGGTATGTCACCATAACGCCGTACGGGAAGGAAATCGAGCCGCGGGTTCCGGACAAGCGGGAGGTGCTGGACAGCTTCCGGCGGCTCTCGGACATCGTCGGCCCGGACCGCATCGGCTGGCGGTATGACCCGGTATTCATCAGCGACGTGTACCCGGCGGAAAGACATATCCGGGCTTTTGAGTATATGGCCAAAGCCCTGGAAGGCTATACGCATACGGCGGTGATCAGCTTTGTGGACCTGTATGAGAAAACAAAGCGGAATTTCGCGGAGGTGCGGCCGGTGGATCCGGAGCAGCGGCTGTTGCTGGGAAAGGCGTTTGCGGAGACCGGCCGGCAGCACGGCATGACGATCCGGCCCTGCGGCGAGGGAGACGAACTGGCACAGTTCGGTGCGGACTGCGGCGGATGCATGACCGTTGCCATGTATGAACAGGCACTGGGCCGACGCCTGAAGATGCCGAAATTCGTTCCCGCCCGGAAGGAATGCGCCTGTTACCTGGGCGGGGACATCGGGGCATACAACACCTGCGGCCACCTGTGCCGGTACTGCTACGCGAATTACGATGCGGAAACCGTGCGCAGGAACATGGCGGCGCATGATCCGCAGTCCCCGATGCTGACCGGGCACCTGATGCCGGGAGACCAGGTCCATGAGGCCCGGCAGGAAAGCTGGATTGACCCGCAGATCTCCATGGACGATATGCCGGGGCTGTGACCGTAAAATTTTTTTGAAAGGACCCTAACCGATTCCCTCATCCGGACATTATACGTATGGAAGCTTCCAGAAAAGGGAAAGGATTTTGAACATGACTGCCGGAATGAATGACGAACAGATCGAACGGATGTCCAGGACGATGTTCCGCTTCTGCCTGTCCAGGACGGGATCCTACCATGATGCCGAGGACCTGGCCCAGGAGATCCTGCTCATCGCATGCAGGTCGGATCATCATTTTGAGAATGAGAAGGCCTTCTGCGCGTTTGTCTGGAAAACTGCCGGGAATATCCTGAAGAACTGGTATCGCCGGCAGGCCGGGCAGCCCATCGGGGAACCGGACGAAAACCTGCCGGATCACCGGGCTGAAGAGCTGGAGGAGCAGGCGCGGGACCATGAGCAGCTGCAGAAAATCCTCCGGGAACTCACCCGGCTTTCCTCCGTTTACCGCCGCGTTATGGTGGCCTATTACATGGACGGAAAACCGGTCCGGGAGATCGCTGAAAACCTTTCCCTGTCCGAGAGCATGGTGAAATACCTGCTGTTCCAGTCGAGAAAGCACATTCGGGAGGGAATCAATATGGAAAAAGAACTGGGAAGACTGAGCTATGATCCTGTGGACCTGACCCTGATCTTCTGGGGCGGGAAATGCCGGTATTATGATATTTTCCGGAACAACCGGCTTCGGCAGAATATTGTGATGGCCTGCTATTATGACAAACTGACCGAGGAGCAGCTGAGCCTGCAGCTCGGTGTGCCGACCGCCTACCTGGAGGAAGACCTGAAAAAGCTCCTGGAATACGACCTGCTGAAGAAAAAGGGCCTGGCGTACCAGAGCAATATCGTGATTATTACCCGGAAGGAGCTGGAAGCGGTCCGCCGGTATAATGAGGCGGACCTGAAGGAAATCACCGCCGGGATCCGGGACTTTGTGGACGGAAACATGGAGAGAATCCGCGCGCTGGGATTTTACGGAAGCGACATGCCCGCAAATTCCATCAAGTGGATGCTCGTTTCGCTGATCCTGCGCCTGGCCTATGTGGATATGCTGCACGGTGAAGTGAAGCTGGACTATCCGACGGACTGCTTCGGCGATGCCTGCTTCCGCTTCCTGATGGAGCTGGACAAGGATGATCCGTACTTTATGGGCATTTCATCCTGTGTGGTTGACGGAAACGCCCTCTTCTTCTGGGATGTGCCGCTCAACGGGGAAATGCTGCACCCGGCGGCCAGCACTTCCCGGGCCAATATGCTGATGTCGCTTCCGGATTCACAGCCGGAGGCGGACAACGACAAACTGCTCTGCGCGGAGCTGGTGGAAGCCGGCCTGGCCAGGAAAACCGACGCGGGAATCCTGCCGAACTTCCCCTGCCTGGACGCAGCGCAGACTGCCGCCCTCAACAGCATGATCCAGCCGGTGGGAAGAAGCATCTGCGACAACGCGAAGGGGCGTATCGACGGCATTGCCGGGATCATGGCGGAGCATGCGCCGGAGCACCTGGCGGATTACGCTGCGAAGCTCCCCGTGCTGTGTCAGATGCAGGAGGCGGAGGAGATCATGCGGATGCTCTGCGAAAGCGGATGGCTCCTTCCCGCAAGGGAGGGCATGTCAGCCACTACGCTGATCATGAAATACAGGTAAGGAACGGGAACCGGGTGTACAGCGGGGATTGTGAATCCCCGCTTTTTCTGATATGATCGGAGCACGACAGTTGTCTATTTTTTTATACTCCGGAGGATATGATGGAATTCTATCCCACAGATGACCTGAGAACATCGGAAATCCTTCTGCGCCTGGACAGGACATGCGAGGCGCAGCCTGAAAAGAACTGGGTACCGGCCTATTATTTCTCCATCTGCCTTTTGGACGGGACAAAGATCGGCCAGTGTGATCTGCGGATCGGGCATAATGACCGGCTGTACATCGGCGGAAATATCGGATACGGAATTGACGAGGCGTACCGGGGACACCGTTACGCGGCCAAAGCCTGCGGGCTTCTGCTCCGGCAGGCCCGGAAGCATGGTATGGAGTATGTGATCATTACCTGTGATCCGGACAACCGGGCGTCTTCCCGGACAATTGAGCTGGCCGGCGGAAAGTACCTGGAAACAATCGCGGTTCCGGAATGGCATAACATGTATGATGAAGGATACCGTCAGGTGCGGGTCTACCGGTTTGACCTGGCGGAAGTGCAGGCGGGATCCGGTATCAATGACCGGGAAACGGTCAAAGCGCAGTATAAAACGGCGGAAAAGCTGGATATCCGGATTTCGATCCACAGCAGGTATTCCACCAACAAACAGGGTTTCGGAAACTGGATCGCCTCGCATTATGATATCCGGGACGGGATGTCCGTGCTGGAACTGGGATGCGGAACGGGGGATATGTGGACCGGAAAGCAGGAAACCATCCGCCGATGTTCCCGGCTGGTCCTTTCGGATTTTTCCGAAGGCATGCTGGAAAAGGCGAAGGAAACGCTCCGGGGCTATGAGGGAATCGAATACCGGGTGATTGATATCCAGGATATTCCGTTCAAAGACGGGGAATTCGATCTTGTGATTGCCAATATGATGCTCTACCACGTACCGGACCTGCAGAAGGGACTCCGGGAGGTCCGGCGGGTGCTGAAGGAAAACGGAACATTCTGCTGCGCGACCTTCGGCGAACACGGGATGATGGAGTACATCTCCGGCCTGTTCAGCGCCGGCAGCAATCCGGGCGGAAGCGGCAGCAGCTTTACGCTGCAGAATGGCGGGGAGAAGCTCCGGACGGTGTTTCATGACGTCCGGGAGCTGCGGTATGAGGATTCGCTCGAGGTCACGGACGTGGAGGACATGGTGGACTATATCAAGTCCCTGACCGGGATGTCGGAACTGAGGAAGCTTCCCCGGGAGGAGATCCGGCCGGTGCTGGAAGCGAACATGCGCAGCGGAATCCTGCATGTGCCGAAGGAATACGGAATGTTTATTGCCCGCTGAGCGGGATACGGAAGGGAAACGGAGGATTCAGGATGCGGGAACCGGACATGGATACGCTGGTATTCTTTGAGGGACATCCGGCTGCGCTGGAACTGTACCGGGATTTTGAAGACCTTCTGTACCGTGAATTTCCCTGTGTCAACCGACGCGTACAGAAGACGCAGATCACCTTTTACAACCGGCACGTTTTTGCGTGTGTTTCCTTTGCGCGGGTGAAGAAGAAGGCGGAACTGCCGGAAGGGTATCTGGTCATCACGATCGGACTGTCTGCACCGCTGGAGTCACCGCGCATCGCGGTAAAAACGGAACCGTACCCCAACCGGTGGACGCATCATATTGTCATCAGCCGGCCGGAGGAACTGGACGGGGAACTGACGGACTGGATCCGGGAATCCTATGATTTTGCGGAAACAAAATGAAGGACTGCCGGCGGACAGAAGAAAAAACGGAGGAAACAACCATATGATTTATCCTGCGGAGAACCTGACGATGAAGGACGGAAGGCAGTGCACGATCCGTTCGGTGGAGCCGGAAGACGCGCCGCGCATGACGCGATACATGAAGATCATGCTGGGCGAGACGCCGTTCCTCCTGCGCACCCCGGAGGAATTCAACGTTACGGAGGAACGGGAAGCGGAAATCCTGGCCGGGCGCCGGGACGATCCCCGCAGCCTGATGCTGGTGGCGGAAGTGGATGGGGAGATTGCCGCCTGTGCCGATGTGCAGTCCCACGGAGCCCAGAGCCGCCGGTTCCACCGCGCGGAACTGGGAATTTCCGTGCGGAAGGATTACTGGCGTCTGGGAATCGGCTCCGCGATGATGGAGCGGCTGATTGCTTTTGCCCGGCAGGCCGCCTTTGAGCAGATAGAACTGACGGTGGAATCAAAGAACTACCGGGCTCTGCCCCTGTACCACAAATACGGGTTTGTGATCTATGGAACCCGGCCGCATGGGCTGAAATATCCGGACGGCAGCTATGACAATGACTACCTGATGATCAAAATGCTGTAACCATGCCGGCAATGCCGGTTCCTGCGCGACACGGTAAGGAAGTGGAATACGGTGAATATTTACGTGGATTTTGACGACTGCCTGTGTGAGTCCGGGAAGTTTTTCTCCGGACTGGTCCGGGAGATGTTCGGGCTGGACGTGCCGTATGAAAAGATGCAGTACTTCAATCTCCAGCAGGCTTTCGGCCTGACGGATGAACAGTACCGGCAGCTGCTGGTGAAAGGCCATGAGCCGGAACTGCTCCTTTCCTATGAGGAGACGCCCGGGGCATCGGGCGTAATCAATGAGTGGATCCGGAAGGGATATGACGTATCGATTATCACCGGCCGCCCGTATAGTTCGTATGAGGCGTCCCGCCTGTGGCTGGACCGGCACGGGATGCGGGATGCCCGGATGCTGATCATGGACAAGTACGGCCGGGAAACCGCCGCACGGAAAGAGGATTACATCCTGGATCCCGAAGACTATTACCGGATGAAGTTTGACTATGCGGTGGAGGATTCTCCTTCGGCCTTCCGGTTTTTTGACCACCTGCCGCAGCTGAAGGTGTTGGTGTTTGACCGGCCGTGGAACCGGACAGCGGAGCTTCCGGACAATTATACCCGGTGCCGCGGCTGGGAGGAAATCCGGGCAAACGCGGTGGCGGAGGACAGGCACTGATCGGGGGAGGAAACGGAAATGAAAAATGGCTGGATTGCATTTGTTCTCGCGGTTTGCCTGGCGGCTGCCGGGATCGTTCCTGCTGCGGCACAGGCCCCGGTGCAGCCTCTGATTGAGCGGGTGGTGGTTTCCTACGCGGATTCCGGTACGATTGATGAGCAGGCGCTGGCAGAACTGACCGACCTGGACCCGGAACTTGGGAAGAAATGGACGTTGATCATGCACCTTTGGGAGGCACCGGTGTATGTTTGTCCGCAGCTTTCGGAAAACCTGCCTGGTGATGATTCGCTGTGCCTGGTGGCACTGGGTTTTCAGCTGAATCCGGATGGTACCATGCGGGAAGAACTGATTGAACGGCTGAAGGTGCTGCTTGCGGCAGCCGAACAGTATCCGCAGGCGCTGATCGTATGCACGGGCGGCGGGACGGCGGCCGATGATCCGGCAGCCACCGAAGCGGGGCGGATGGCCGAATGGCTGAAAGCACAGGGAGTGGATCCTGGCCGGATCATTGTGGAGGATCATTCTCTGACAACAGCCCAGAATGCCATCTTTACCTTTGATATCCTGGAGGAACGGTATCCGCAGGTGAAACAGCTGGCAATCATTTCCAGCGATTACCATATTGCGACAGGGGTGCTGCTGTTCGGCGCGGAAATGATCCTGCGGGACAGCGATATTGAAATCGCCGGCAATGCTGCCTGGAACGCGCCGTCCGGTACACTGTCCGCCATGTTCCAGGCCGGAGCGCTGATTGAGCTTTCCGGGGATGTGGAAACCGCCTTTGAAATCTATTATGATACGTATGATATTCATGAACTCCCGCCGCTGCACGCGGACTGAGGGCAGAGAAACGGACGGATAATCCGGCAGAAGAAACAGACAGGAGCGGAGATATTGGAGAAAACAGGAATTCAGATTACGGTTTACAACACGCTGGACATGCTTCCGGAGAATCCGTGGCGGCAGCGGACCGAATGGCTGGAATATGACCTGGCAGTCAAGTGGTTTGCCGTTGAGGCGCGGTGCGGCGGGGAACCTGCCGGATTCATGCATGTGATCCGGCATCCCGGCCGGGACAACGAGTGGTACGCGTGCGACGTGTTTACGATGGAACCGTACCGCCGGCAGGGCGTTGCCGCCGCCATGTATGCGGAGGTGCTGCGGCGCCTGGCGCGGTACTGGCGGGCGAACCGGCTGACCGCCTCGATCAGCCGGGGCAACGGGGCATCCGTGCGGCTGCATGAAAAAACCGGCTTCCGGGATACCGGTGAAGCTCCGGTGCTTCCGGATTTCCAATTTGAGCCGGATGAAACGCTGTATGAGCTCTGGCTGGCACGGGAATTCCCGGCCCGGAATGTGCCGATGCACCGGCAGATCCTGGCGGACCTGGCCGGGGAGAGGCGGGACAGCGTCCTGGCAGCGCTGGAGCAGTCCGAATCCGATGCCGGGAAAACCGTGTTCATCATCTGGGCGGGAACGGAAGCCGCCGGTTACCGGCTTTCCGGGGAGGTTATGCCGGTTCTTAAGGCGGAATGGGAAGCACGCCGGCAGAATGGATGCCTGGCCGTCCGGCAGGGGTAAGATTAATGATGTTTAATCGGAGGAATATATGGATACTTTTGTCAATGAAAAGGACTTTGAGCTGCTGGCACAGGACCGGTATACCTTCGCGGTGCTGGACCGGATCCTGCGGGGCAGCTGTGAACTGGTCCGGAGCAATCACCGGGAACTGATCATGTGCCATTCGGAAGGGCATTATCCGGTCTGGTTCTGGACCCCGGACGGATGCGCGGATGAGATTAAGGAGAAGGCCTGGGAACTGGCAAATGAACTGCGTCCGTTTGCTTCCGGATACAAGTACAATATCAAGCATGAACTGGCGGAATACTTCATGGAGAGGGCCAAACGGGAAAACCTGCACATCAGAATCTCCATGCAGCTGTTTGCCTACGACTGTCCGGATCCTGTCCGGCCGGACTGTCCGGCGGACGGGGAACTGTACTGCTGCACGCAGGAGGATATGGAAGCGGTGGTATCCATGATGGATCACTTCTATGACGACATCGGGGAGAAACCGCCGACCGAAAACCGCGTCCGGGAAAAGGCACAGATGTTTATAGACGATCACTCATTCTTTTTCTGGAAGAACGCGGAGGGAAACACCGCGGCCTGCTGCTCCTACCGGTGCAACCAGGGGCTTGCCTGCATAGGCAGCGTATATACCCGGCCGGAGTGCCGCAGGCGGCATTACGCCCAGAACATGGTTTACGAAGTGACGGAAAAGGTCAAAGCCATGGGATTTATGCCGATGCTCTACACCGACGCGGGCTACGCGGCGTCCAATGCCTGTTACGAGAAAATCGGCTATGTGCTGCGGGGACGGCTGTGCACCGTCGCGAAGGCCTGAAACACAAAAAATACGCCTTCCGGTCCGGAACCCCTTTTGCATTCAGCCATTTCGTGGTATAGTGGCAGGGTCATATTCTGACCGGATATATATCTTTCTTGGAGGAATGAAAATGAAGAACATTATCCTGACCGGGGACCGCCCCACCGGACGGCTGCACCTGGGTCATTATGTCGGCTCCCTGAAGCGCCGCGTGGAACTGCAGAATTCCGGTAAGTTCGACGAAATCAATATCCTGATTGCGGACGACCAGGCGCTGACGGATAATGCCGACAATCCCGGCAAAATCCGGGAGAATATTATCAACGTGGTCCTGGACTACCTGAGCGTTGGCCTGGACCCGGAGAAGACCACCATCTGCGTGCAGAGCGCCCTGCCGGCCCTGCATGCGCTGACCTTCTACTACCTGAACCTGGTGACCACCGCCCGGCTGAGCCGGAACCCCACCGTGAAGGCGGAAATCCAGATGCGCGGCTTTGCCGATGAAGGCCTCCCGGCCGGATTCTTCTGCTATCCCGTGTCCCAGGCGGCGGACATCACCGCCTTTGACGCGACGGTCGTGCCGGTGGGCGAGGACCAGCTGCCGATGATTGAGCAGACGCGGGAAATCGTGGAGAAGTTCAACAAAATCTACGGCGAGACCCTGGTGCTTCCCAAGGCGATGATTCCCGAAAACGAAACCCAGCGGCGCCTGCCCGGTGTAGACGGCAAGGCAAAGATGAGCAAGAGCCTGGGCAACTGCATTTACCTGTCCGACGATGCGAAGACGGTCAAGAAGCAGGTCAACGGCAAGATGTTCACCGACCCGCAGCACCTGCAGATTTCCGATCCCGGCCATACGGAAGGCAACGTGGTGTTCACCTACCTGGACGCCTTCTGCACGGACGAGCACTTCGCGGAGTTCCTGCCGGATTACGCGAACCTGGAGGAAATGAAGGAGCATTACCGCCGCGGCGGCCTGGGAGACGGCACCTGCAAGAAGTTCCTGATCAACATCCTGGAAGAAACCCTGAGCCCCATCCGCGCGGAGCGGGCCAAATGGGAGAACGATATCGATGCCGTGTACGACATCATCCGGGCCGGCACCCTGAAAGCGCAGGAAACGACCAACGCCACGCTGGCGCGGGTCCGGAAGGCGATGCGGATCAACTATTTCGACGACCGCGCGATTATCAAAGAGTGGGATAAAATGCTGAAGGCCGCGAAGCAGTAACCCCGGAAGGGACTGCCGGAACGCAGCAAAAAAGACCGCCGTGGAAACGGCGGCCTTTTTGCATGTTTGTTTTTACTGCGCCACGTCGAAGTCCTGGTGGATCCGCACGATCTCCAGGTTTTCATTCAGCTCGATGATGGTGGCGTAATAATCAAAGCCGATGCTGGTCTCTTCCTTTTCCGCCTTGTTTTTCAGGATATCCGCCAGGCCCCGGGTGACCACGGCTTCCGGTTTTTCCGGGTCCGAAGCTCCCTCATATACGATACCTTCGGCCGCGGGAAGATACAGCAGTGCGAACGCGTGCATGAAGCGCCGGTCATCGTCCGTGCTCATGGCGATCATATCGTCATCACCGACCTGGGTGAACACGATTTCGGTTCCGTCTTCCGTGGTGACCAGGATATCCCGGGTATCTTCCTCTTCGGTCTTTTCCTTTACCGTGTATACCTGCCCACCGGCCAGGAGTGTGTCTCCTGCGGCCAGCTTTTCGACATCTTCGATATCGAAGCAGTCATCCGTGTACAGGAGGACGGCAAACGTTCCATCGGTTTCATTGTATTCGCCGATGGTCGCGTTGACCACCATGCCGGCAAGACCTTCAAATTCATCCTGGTCCGGCAAAACCGTCTTCGCGAGCGCGGCGGATGCGGACAGGGCAAGTGCAAGGATCAGGATCAGGGAAATCAGTTTCTTCATGGGAAAGCCTCCTTCGGTTTCAGTGTTCCGGACAAATAACGACAGGGGCAGGCGGTTTGTTCCCACCCGGCGGATTTTCTGATTCCGCCGACGTTGTGATTATAACCCCTCCGGCCGGAAAAAATAACTTTGGTACAAGGTTGCGGCCCGGGGACAGAAGACGGGAAACACCGTCTTTTTTTGTCTATGGGAATGTGATATGATTTGGAAGTATATTCTGAAGAACACTGTATTTCCGGAGCAGTATGGAATATGCCGGCAGAAGACGGTATATTCAGGGAAAAGGAAGGTGGAACGGAATGAGCAGCAGGGAAGAAATCGTAAGCGGATTTTACGGGCAGGGAGATGAAGACAGCCGGCTGAAACGGTCCCGCCACGGCCAGCTGGAGTACGCCACCACCATGGCATATATCCATCGCTATACGGACAGGAATTCCAGGGTGCTGGAAGTCGGCGCGGGCACCGGCCGGTATTCCATCGCGCTGGCGAAGGAAGGCATGCGCGTTTCCGCAGTGGAGCTGGTGGAAGAAAACCTCGCGGTCCTGCGGGAAAACAGCCGGGGAATGGACAATATCGAATCCTTCCGGGGAGACGCGGTCAACCTGGGCCGGTTTGCGGACAATACCTTCGATGTGACGCTGGTGCTGGGTCCCATGTATCACATCTATGAACCGAAAGACGTAAACAGCGCCATCGATGAAGCCATCCGCGTGACAAAGCCGGGCGGGGTGATCCTGTTTGCGTTCATTTCAGTGTTCGGCATCATGTACGCGAACTATTTCCAGGGCAACTGGGCGGCCGGCCAGGAGGAGAACTTCGACGCGAATTACAGGATCCGCCATTTCAAGGAACAGCTGTTCACCGGATATGACGTGCCTGAGTTTGAACAGCTGTTTGAAAGCAAGCCTGTTGAATGGATTACGACAGCGGGAACGGATGGAATGGTGGAGTCCATTGAAGACCGGGAGGATTTCATGATCCCGGACGAGGATTTTGAGGCGTTTGCCGCCTGGTACCTGCATTTTGCTGAGAAACGGGAACTGCTGGGAGCAACGAACCATCTGCTGTATATCTGCCGGAAGATATAAAAAACCGAACGGAGGGACGGTTCCTTTCGTTCGGATCTGGATCAGTATAGCATGCAGGCGGAAAAGATTATTCCGCCTGTTTGTTTTTTGCCCGGATATTCAGCAGGATGACAGCGGAGAGGATCAGGACGATTCCGATTCCGGAAACGGGAGTCAGCGGCTCTGAAAAAACCAGGATTCCGACCAGGGTCGCCACCATCGGTTCAACCGTCGCGAGAATACCGGCCCGGCTGGCTTCCACGGTGCGAAGGCCGAGCGTATAGGCCAGGAAGGGGACGACGGCGGTCACCAGGGCGGTAAGGCCGCAGAACAGCAGCAGCGGGAGCAGGTCCGGCGCGGCGCCGAACTTTGCGGTCATATCCGCCGGCCCGCAGACCAGCCAGGAGCCGGCAGCCGCAAACAGGAAAGCGTAGGCGGTTACTTTATAAGGGGAATACTTCCGGAGGGCAACTGTGCCCAGGATACTGTACAGGCCATAGCCGATGCCGGAGCCCAGGCCGACCAGCAGGCCGGTGAGGGTGATCCCTTCGCCGGAAATCCCGGAAACCAGCACACAGCCGGCAAAGGCCAGCGCCAGGGCCAGCAGTTTTTTCCCGTTCAGCTTTTCCCGGAAGAACAGGACGGACATCAGCATGATCCAGATCGGGGAGGTATAGAGAAGGATTGCCGCGGTGGACAGCGGCATCATCGTGATGGCGGTGAAGTAGCAGACCGTAAAGAAGAGGATGCTGCCGAAGCCCAGGGCCAGGAAAAGGTGAAGGTCATGCAGCGCGATCCGGAAACCGGACCGGTCTTTGATCAGCAGCAGGATGCTGAAGAACAGCGCGGCCAGCGTCACGCGGATGCAGACAATCTGGGCGGAGGTGAAGCCGTATGTTCCGAGCCGCCGGACAAAGATTCCCATGCTGCCCCAGAAGCAGCCCGCCAGGATAATCAGCAGGGGACCGATGTTCCGTTTGTTCTTCTCCGCCATTTCTGTATTCACCGCAGCCTTTCATTGCATTCCCGGATATTATGCATGAACCGGTTTCTGATTTCAACTGTGAAAAAAGAAAATTCCTTTGGTGACGGAATGCCGGGCAATTGCGCCTCCGCTTGTATTCCTATTAAATCCATGGTAATATTGGGTTACAGGATTGCGAGGTAATGCATATGAAGATTTCCACCAAAGGCCGCTATGCTCTCCGCATGCTGGTTGATCTCGCGGAGCATCAGCAGAACGGCTTCATTTCCCTGAATGAGATTGCGAAGCGCCAGGATATTTCCAAGAAATACCTGGAGCAGATCATCCCGATTTTCAACAACACCGATGTGCTGCGGACCAGCCGCGGCCCCCAGGGCGGCTACATGCTGGCCAAGTCTCCTGACAGGTATACTGTAGGGGAGATACTTCGTATTACGGAAGGTTCCCTGGCTCCGGTGGACTGCGCCGCCCAGGACCCGGTCGAGTGCGCCCGCGGCACCGAATGCGTAATGCTCCCGGTATGGCAGGGACTGAACAAAGTGATCAATGATTACCTGGACAGCATCACCCTGCAGGATATCCTGGACCGGGAACAGGACCGGTACGCGAACGACTATATCATCTGAATGGGTTCCGGGATATCGTTTTTACCCGCCGGCAGGAATGCCGGCGTTTTTTCTGCCCAAACAGAGAAGAATGTGGTATGATAGGGGATAGAAACTGACAGGGGAATAATCCCCCGTCCATTTCCGTGCCGCGAAGGGTTTCCGGTCTGCGGGCGGCGGGAAGAGGACGGTCCGGACGATCTGAAAGGAAGGTTTGCATGATGACGGAGGAAATGAAAAATTGCTCTTACTGCTCGGAAGGCGCGCTGCTGGACGCGTTCGGAATCAAGATCGGTGAACTGCCGATGTCCAAGGTGATCCTGTTTAAGGAACAGAGCCACCGCGGCCGGGTGATCGTCGCCTGCAAAAAGCATGTGGATGATATCACCATGCTGACCGGGGAAGAACGGAAACAGTATATGGACGACGTTGCCCATGTGGCGGAGATCCTCCATGAGCTGTTCCATCCGGACAAGATCAACTTCGGCGCATACGGCGATACCATGCATCACCTCCATTTCCACCTGGTTCCAAAGTATAAGGACGGCTTTGAGTGGGGCGGCGTGTTTGCCATGAATCCCAAGGCGGTTACCCTCCCGCAGGAAGAGTATGACGGGCTGGTCCGCATGATCCGGGAGAAGCTGTAATACGGTATGCCGCGGAATAACCGTCAGCGTTATCCATACAGGATTGAGCAGCAAGGGAGCATTGGGATATGAAAGTACTGGTTCTGAACGGATCCCCGCGTCCGGATGGTGATACGGCTTATATCCTGCAGCTCCTGAAGGAAAAACTGCCATGTGATACGGTTTTTGAATATCTGAATGCTTTTGAAGCCGGTATCCGGCCATGCGATGACTGCCGGTATTGCTGGGAAAACGAGGGTTGCCGTATCCATGACCGGATGGATATGATCTGGAAAGATGATTACGATGTTCTGGTACTGGCTTCGCCGTTGTATATGTCTTTTGTAACCCCGCCGCTTTTTTCGATAATCAGCAGGCTGAATGTGATCTGGAGCAACCGGTATTTCCTGAAAACTCCCGGCAGGCTGAAACCGAAGAAGGGCATCCTCATCCTGACAGGCGGAGGGGATGGGTCTCCGGATCCTGCGATCCGCATTGCACAGACAGCATTCAGGTTTCTGAATGTACAGTTCGATCCGGCTTTGGATTATATACGATCGCTCAACACAAACTGTGTCCCGGTCCGGGAAGACCCGGAACCGGCCGGACAGGCAGATGCGGCAGTCCGGCATTTGTTTGGGGAGGTGCATGAATCATGATCGCGCTGGCCTGTGACCATCATGGAATTGCCCTGAAACACGAACTGATGAAAATGCTGGATGAGATGGGGCTGGAATGGAAGGATTTCGGCACCTTTGACGTGAACAGCCGGGATGACTATCCGGTATACGGATACAAAGCGGCTAAAGCCGTGGCATCCGGGGAATGCGACCGGGGGATCCTGCTCTGCGGCACCGGGATGGGCATCAGCATTGCGGCCGGAAAGGTCCCGGGGATCCGTGTCTGCACCTGCAGCGACGTATACAGCGCTGAGATGAGCAAGCGGCACAACAACAGCAACATCCTGACGATGGGGGCCCTGGTTGTGGGCACCGAGCAGGCGAAAATGATCGCCCGGCACTGGCTGACGGCTGAATTTGAGGGCGGCCGCCATCAGCGGCGGATTGATATGATCACCCGGATTGAGAACGGAGAAGAACCGGAAGCGTAATATTTCCTGAAGCAGAAAGTGGGTGGAACAATGACAGTTGGATTTGTCATCTTGAGCATCGTTTTCCTTGTGCTTGTGGGCATCGGAATCTGGGCCTGGAGATCCGAAAAGGCGGTGTCTTTTTTCACCGGCACAAAGGCCCCGGAGGTTACGGATGTCCGGAAGTACAACCGTTCGGTGGCCGTCCTGTGGTTTGGCTATGCGGTCCTGTTTGAACTGCTGGGGCTTCCGCTCCTCTTCCTGAAGCAGAATTCAGCAGGGTTCCTGGGGTCCATTCTGGGTGTGCCGGTAATCTCGATTGCACTGATGATCGTTTATCACCGGATTCTCCGCAAATACGAAAAGAAAAAGTGAGGAATCCATGGGAATCCTGATATGCGGACTCAACGGAGCCGGAAAAAGCACCCTGGGCAGAATACTGGCGGACCGGATGGGATATGAGTTCATTGACAATGAGGATCTCTATTTCCCGAAGGAAGATCCAAACTATATGTTCTCCGGCCCGAGGAGCGAGGAAGAAGTGGTCCGGCTCCTGGAAGAAAAGATCACCGCGAACAACCGGTTCATCTTTGCGGCTGTCCGGGGAAACTATGGCGATAAGCTGGTATCGTCACTGGATCATATTGTCTATATTGAGGTTCCGAAACAGGTCCGCGGACAGCGTGTCCGGGACCGCTCGTATCAGAAATTCGGGGACAGGATTCTCCCCGGCGGGGACCTGTTTGAAAAGGAAAGCAAGTGGTTTTCACTGACGGACAGCCGGACGGATGACTATGTGACGGACTGGCTGGAGCAGGCGGATTGTCCGGTGATCCGGATTGACGGGACGCGGCCGGTCGAAGAGAATTTGGAATATCTCGTTTCGGTGCTGTCAGCGAAAAATCAGGCATAACCGGAACGAACCGTCAGGCTGGAATCTGAAAACGGATATGATGCTGAAAACGGGGATAGCTGAAAAGAACAGAATCTGAAGGAGCCGCAGAAAGATGGATAAGGCGATTGTATCATTCCTGATCAGGGCAAAGCAGGCAACATACGCCGGAAAAGGCGCGGAAACGTCTTCCTCCAGAATCGGATCACATGACCTGGTATACCGGGAAGACGACCTGATGTACTATGATACCTACCTGGGCGGCGACAGGTTCGCCGGTGAAGAGGCTTTGTGGATCTCGGATGTGCCGTTCTGGAGCATGAACTATGTCGGAAGAGTAACCGGCAGCCCCTTCAGCGGAGACTTCCTGAAGGAGGCACTGCTTCATGTGCCGGAGGATAAGCCATACCGCGGGCCGGAGGAGTATGTGAATGGCGATTACACATATGCCTGCTCTGTGGAGGGCGATTTCGACTGGTTCCAGGGGAAAGAAACAATCAGCTGCTGCGGAAAGCAGATATATGAGTGCAATTTCCATGGCGGTCTCATCAGATAACTGCACCGGGAATTGATATGGAGGAGAATAAATGGTATTGCTGGTTGTCGATACACAAAAAGGGTGTTTTGATGAGAGACTGTATGCCTTCGAAACGGTAAGGGAAAACATCAGAAAGCTGATTGCTGCCGCAAGGGAGAATGGTGCTGAAGTCGTTTATGTCCAGCATGACGATGGACCGGGAACTGATCTTGACAAGGCAACGGAAAACTATGAGATATATGAGGAATTTTCCCCGCGGGCAGATGAAAGGCGTTTCGAGAAGAATGTAAACAGCGCGTTTCACCCGATGACCGGATTGACGGAATACCTGCAGTCCAGGGGTGAAAAGGATGTAATGGTGATCGGTGTATCCACAGATTATTGTATGGATGCAACGATCAAAAGCGGATTCGAGAAAGGATTTAATCTGCTTGTTCCGGCATACGCAAATTCAACCTACGACAACCCATACTTTGATAAAGAGACTGCCTACAAGTATTATAATGAATTCATGTGGGGAACGCGCTATGCGAAGATCATTACCTTTGAACAGGCGGTTCAGCTCCTGCGGGGGAATGCGGTGAATTAATCCGGAAAAAGAAAACCGGAAGCATTTCCGCCAATGGCGGGCGTCGGTGGCTTTCCCCCATGATGTGAACAGGTTCACATCATGGGACCGTTGGTTTGGAACCACGCTGCGATCACGCAAAAATACCCACCCGTGAAGGGTGGGTATTTTG
>JAFRTK010000068.1 GCA_017427165.1 Clostridia bacterium | reverse complement strand
TCCTTCACCCTCATGGTGGACCTGCTGGAAAAACCGGGCATCTCCCTGCTGGTGGTATCCGACAATTCCGCCACCGGAACCGCCCTGGTCGGCCGCACGGAAGAGGAGCAGCGGCAGTACGACTACGGCCGGCTGACCGTGCTCCCGGAAATGATCCTGACCCTGGCCGCACAGGAATAATAACAATTTGTACGCAAAATCCCCTCTCCTTTCCGGAGAGGGGATTTCATTTCTCAGCGCGCATTGCGCTGCTTCTGGATCGTAAAGCATTCCGGGGCGCCTTCGGTGGCGTTCAGGAAGCGCTCGTGCAGGACGTTGTATTCCCTGTTGGAAAGGCCGGAAAGCATCTTTGTGAGCTGTTCGCGCTCCACGCTGCCCTCCGGGTGGCCCGGATAAACGCAGATGATGAGCACGCCCATCGGCTGCAGGAGGCTGAGCGCGCTCTCCACCGCCGTGCGGGTGGTCTCCCAGCGGGTGGTCACCGAGTGGTCCCCGCCCGGCAGCCAGCCGAGGTTGAACACGATGGCCCGGGCCGGCTCCTTCACATATTCCGCCATCCGCTCATGGCCGGCGAGGATCAGCTCCGCCCGGTCCCGGATTCCATATTCCTTCAGCAGGCGCTCGGTGGAATCCAGGGCTTCCGGCTGGATATCAAAGGCATATACCTTTCCGCCCTTTCCCACCATCTCGCTCAGGAACAGGGTATCGTGCCCGTTGCCCATGGTGGCGTCCACCACGATGCTTCCGGGAGTCACCGCCCGCGCCAGCGTTTCCCGCGCCAGGTAGCGGGCGGATTTCAGTTCATATTCCATGTCATCGCCCCGTCAGTCATCTTTTTTCGCGCGGACCATCAGGTAAACCAGGTATCCGCACGCCGCCCCGATCGCCAGGCGGATCACGCCGCCCCAGATAAATGCCTCGAACAGCATGGAACCCAGGCAGAAAACCCCGATGACGCACAGCGCGATGATCAGCATAAACCGCAGGATCAGGCCGGCCGTACCGCCCAGCACGGAAAAGAGCGTTTTGAAGATATTCAGCATCAGGCGTTTCCTCCCGCAAGTCCGATTTCCGCCGCGTGCGGCTTCATGCCCGCGATGCAGATTTCCGCCACCTCGCGGACGTCCATTCCCAGCAGTTCACAGCCCTTCAGGATCAGCTCCCGGTTGCACTTGGCGGCGAACTTCTTATCCTTGAACTTCTTCATGAAACTGCTGACCTCCAGGTCCTGGATTCCGTTCGGCCGCATCCGGGCGCAGGCCTGGATGATGCCCGTCAGCTCGTCCACCGTGAACAGGCTCTTTTCCATATTCGTCAGCGGCTCCACATCCGTGCAGATGGACCAGCCGTGGCTCATGATCGCGCGGATATCCGCCTCGTCCACGCCGGCCTCCCGCAGCGGGGCCTCCGTGTGCTGCAGGTGCTCCTCCGGATACTTCTCGTAGTCATAGTCATGCAGGTATCCGACCGCACGCCAGTGCTCCGGATCCTCATGGAAATGCTCCGCCATGGCTTCCATGGCGTAGCATACGTTCAGCGAATGGATGATCAGGTGGTCTTCCGTTACCTGGTCCCGGTTCAGTTCCCGGGCCCGCTCCATTGTCAGCGCGCTCATTTTCCTGCCCCCTCAGGTCCACAAATCGGTACCCATTATAAAGAAAAAAACCGCCGGTTGCAATGCCTGCAGCCGGCGGGATCCGGGGTTTTGAGCCGGATTACGGCCCCGGTCCGGTATTATCTTTGTTCTTCGTTCCAGCACTCGTTTTTGCTGCTGCCGTCGCGGTATACCTGCTCGTTATCCTCGGGGGCTTCCTCTTCGGGATCCGGGATATCGTCGGTCCACTCTTCAGCCTGCTTGTACTTGCGCTCGCTCACGATTTCGCCTC
The DNA here is from genome assembly GCA_017427165.1 of Clostridia bacterium. Classification (GTDB taxonomy): domain Bacteria; phylum Bacillota; class Clostridia; order Christensenellales; family Aristaeellaceae; genus Aristaeella. The sequence continues at coordinate 6,366 of JAFRTK010000068.1, read as the reverse complement.
CCCTGCTTTTTTGTTCGGCATATGTTCATTTATGCGTATATATGCATCGCTCTCTATCTCTCTGGTTATCTATTTCGCCGCCGGAAGGCAATAGTCCTCTTTTGCGGTGCAGATATAAAGACAGCCCGCTGCCTTCCGGCAGCGGGCCTTTGTCCGCATTCAATCAAGGAGGGGGGTGGTTTACTGCGCGGCAGCGCCGTTGATGGTGACGCTTTCCGCGGTGCAGTCATTCAGGGTGAAGAGGGTTGGCGCCGCACCAGCCGGTCCGATTTCCTCTTCCATGCCTTCGCGGTAGAAGCCCGCGCCGACCAGGGCAGAGGCTCCGTCCGAATTGATGCCGGTGATGATCACCACGTTACTGGCCTTGCAGCCGGTCACGGAGGTCACAGGCGTTCCGAGCTCCGGATCCTCGTAGCCGCCGGCATAGCCGGTGATGCCGCCGATCCAGAAGCAGTTGTCCCCGGCGGTGATGACGACGTTTTCCGCCACATCGTTTGTGAACTGTTCCGCGCCGAAGCCGCATCCGCTGATGCCGCCCAGGCCGTAGCAGTTATTGCCCGCGGTTATGGTGCCTTCCGCCTTGCAGTCCACCACGCTGGTCAGCTGCAGTCCGCCGCCGATGATGCCGATATTGCCGGTGTTGTCCCCGACAGAGATGTCCGCCTGTGCGGTGCATCCGGAGATCGTGGAGCCCATGCACGCGCCGGCCACACTGCCATACATGCCTTCCGCGCTCAGCTCGGTCATGTTGGCGGTTACTTTGCCGTTCACAATCGTGATGTCATGCACATTGGACATATAGGCATAGCCGATTGCGTCCGCCGCCATGGTGGTGCCGGTCACGTCGGCATTTTCCAGCGTGAAGTTTCCGATATCCGCGCCGGAGGTCACACTGAACAGGCCGACCGCGAAACCTTCCGGCTGGTTGATCACCAGGTTGGAGATCTTATGGCCCTGGCCGTTGAAAGAACCGGTAAACGCGTACTCAGACGGCGGAACCACCTGTTCTTCCTCGGTCTCGCCGGTGGGGATGAAGGTGCCGATGGGCTTCCATTCCTTCCCTTCCAGGTCGATATCGGCAGTCAGGACATAACTGCCGGCCAGGTTGTCGTTGATCGCGGCCAGTTCTTCGGCCGTGGAGATTTCAGTTACCTGCGCGCTTTCCGCGGGGACTTCATCTTCCTCCCCGAGGTTTTCGCCCACGAACAGGGCAATGCACGCTTCCATCTGTTCCTTCGTGTAATCCTCGTTGATAGCGCCGGCCAGCCAGTAGGCATACGCACCGTCGGTGAAGTCGCCGATGCCTTCCCTGTCCGCGCCGTAGCGGAATTCCACATGGTATGTATCGGCGATGGTATCATCCGCGAAGGCGAAGTATGTGTAGTCGCCCGCGTCCGCGTCATCCGTTACGTAAACATGCATCTGCGCGCCCGCGTCCATACCCATATAGGTCATGGCCGCATCCTCGAGGAAGCGGTAGGTGTGGCGGAATACTTCCTTACCTTCCGCATCCGTGCCGGAAATCTCGCCGTTGTTCACGGTCACCTTCTTCAGGCCGTTCTCCAGGGAACAGTTGAAGACCGTCGCGGCGGGATCGGCAGCGTAAGCGTCGATCGCGGCCTGGCCCTTCAGGGTGCCCATGAAGCCCAGGGTCATGGCCGTGTAGGTGCCCTCCGCGGCTTCAGCGTCCGTGATGAACTTGCCGATGTTCTCCATCCAGCAGTCCTTGTATTCTTCTTTGGCAAATTCCGGGAACAGGTCGATATAGGTGCCGTTCAGCTCCTCCGGCATCCGGCTTTCCGCCAGTCCGGCAACGGTCAGCATGGCACACATACACAGGGCAAGAACCAGGCTCAGGATTTTTTTCATCTTTTCCATCCTCTCTTTCTTGTTATACACAACTAACCTTTTTGTCCAAAATATGCTGCCCTTGAGATTCCTCCGCTCATCGGGCAGCGTGGTTAGTCTTATATAACACCGGGATGATATCACCCGGTTTTCCCCTGTGTCAAGTCCGTCCGGGGAAATGTCGATATCAGGACAATTTCCCCAAAACAGAGAAAAATCCCCGCCGCTTTCGCGGCGGGGACGGGAATCCGGATTACTTGTTTTCCTCAGCGATGGTGTTCGCAGCGGTCCGGCCGGAAACGAAGATCTCAACGATCGCATTGCCGCCCAAGCGGTTGCCGCCGTGGATACCGCCGGTAACTTCGCCCGCGGCATAGAGGCCGGGGATGATGTTGCCTTCGGTGTCCAGCACATGGCGCTCGGTATCAACCACGATACCGCCCATGGTGTGGTGGGTGGAGGGCGCCATCAGGCGGACGAACACCACGGTGTTGTCCAGGTCATAGGTCTCGGGCAGGTACTTGCCGTTCTCATCCTTCTCGGTGTTGCCGATCGGATAGTCCGCAACCTGCTTGCCGACCTTGCCGAAGTCAGCGGAGCCGGTGTTGGCCTTTTCGATGACCGCCTGGTCATAGGCCTTCACGGTCGCCAGCATGGTGGCGGCATCGGTCTGGACGTTCGCGAATTCGGGCTTCGCAAGGACCTTGCTCAGCTCTTCTTCGTTGCACTTGATCTTGTAGTAACGGCCTTCGAACTCGTCCAGGGGCAGCTGCGCGGTGGGCGGGCCCGGGATGTACTGATCCGCGCGGAAGAACTCAATGAACACACCGGGTGTTCCGTTCAGTTCCATACCATTGCGGAATTCCGCCAGGGACAGCACGTCACGCTCGGAACCTTCGTCCACGAAGCGCTGGCCGTCGATGGGGCTGACCCAGCAGGCGTAGGTGCCGCTGCCGAAGGCCAGGTTGCCGTTGTCCACCCAGGAGATGGGCATCAGCTGGGTGAAGTTCATGCCGGTCACATCCGCGCCGACCGCCTGGGCCATCGTGATACCGTCGCCCATCTGGGAGGAACGGTTGGTGGTCTTGGTGGACTTGGTCAGGTACGCGGAATCCCAGTAAGCGTTATCCCGCAGGACCAGGTCAATGTTCGCGGCATATCCGCCGGTGGCCAGCACGACGCCCTTGTTGGCGCGGGCGGTCACTTCGGTGCCGTCAAACTTCACGGCCTTCACGCCGACGACCTTGCCGTCCTCGACGATCAGGTCCGTAGCGGTGGTCCGGGTCATGACGTTCTCTTCGCCGATCACGGAGAGCGGTCCCTTGAAGTAGGGCGTCCAGTTGCCGTCGGGGCTGGTGTATTCGTTTTCACGATACCACAGCGCGCCGATCAGGGTGGGCTGGGTGTGCTTGAAGTCAGCACCCATATCTTCCAGCCACTCCTTCAGGCCCTGGCCGTCTTCCACGAACTGCTTCACCAGGTCCACGTTGCCGTAGATCCATTCGGACTTGTCCGCGGTCTGGCGCAGGCCGCCGTAGTAGGTCTGGAAGATGTGCAGGTTCAGGGTGGAGAACAGGGTCAGCTGGTCTTCCGGAATGCCGGCATCCAGCTTGGGCTGCGCCCAGTCCAGATACGCCTGGATCTCTTTCTTCAGATCCTGCAGGACGGGGAGGTACTCGGCATGCACACCGTGCTTGGCGAGCTCCACATCGTCACCGGCGACGAATTCATTGGTCTTGTAGAACTCTTCATCGAAGGGCTCTTCGCTCCAGTTCAGGATGTTCTTCAGCACGTCGATGGTGCCCGGCTTGGCCTTGATCTTCTCATGGGCCTCGCCGGTGCGGCCGTATACGCCTTCGGTGGCATCAGGATCATTGGCATCCCATACCAGGTAGGGCATCACAGACTGGAACTGGCCGCCGGAAACCAGCGTGTTGCCGCCGACTTCCGCGTTCTTTTCGATCACCAGCACGGTCATGCCGTTCTGGGTCGCCTGGGCCGCCGCCGCCATACCGGCACCGCCGCCGCCGACCACGATCACGTCCGCCGTCTTTTCAATGGGTTCGCCGGCGGTATGCTCGATCTTGTTGGACTTGAAAGCATCCAGGTTGGTGCAGCCGGCCTGCTCCGCAGCGCCGTTCACGATCTCGCGCAGGGCGCGGCCGGAGAAGGTGGCGCCGGAGACTCCGTCCACGCCGGAGCCGTTGGCTTCGATCATTTCAGGGATCATGATGCTGAACGCATCGGTGCCCACATGGCCGGTTTCCATGGAGGATACGATTTCAACCTTTTCCAGCTTGCTCTCGGAGAAGGTAACCTTGCCGGTCACGTTTCCGTTGTAGCCGTAAGCGGTGACTTCGTATTCACCGGGGGTGAAAGCCAGCTCCGCGGCGGGTTCGCCGTTGTCCGCCAGGGCCTTTCCCACGGCTTCCAGGATGGCTTTCTGGGTAACAGTCGCGCCGGCTACGGTGTCAACACCGTCCACGCCGCCCGCCGCCACGATGGCGTCGATCAGCTTTTCAACGGTCTCGGCACGGACATAGCCCATCAGGGTATAGGTCTCGACGGAGTCATCCACAGTCAGGGCGGTCACTTTGCCGTCCTCCACGGTGACTTCCACTTTGACTTCGCCTGTGAAACCCTGGGCAGAGGCTTTTTTCACTTCCGCATCTGCGGACGCGACAGCCGCCATCCCGAGCACCAGGCAGAGGGACAGGAACAGAGCTACCAGTTTTTTCATGGGATTCCTCATCCTTTCTGGTATGAAATTGGGAATTGGACAGAATGTATTTTTTCTGTGCAAAATATTTTACTGCCGTTTCGGCGGGAAGGTCAATGCAATCTCTGCTATTTCGCAATAAGTGATCAACTGCAAACATTTGCTTCTCAATTATTGTCATTTTGGCAATCGGTTGCCGGAAACCGGCAAAACAGATATAATAACAGGACACGAAAAACTGACAGGAGGGACCCCGGTGAGACCCCAGACGCAGCGGATTGCCCGCTTTGGTTTGCTGACTGCCCTGGCGCTGATCCTGGGCCTGATGGACCGGGCCATCCCGGTTTCCGCGCTCCTCAGCGGCGCTGTCCCCGGCATCAAGCTGGGACTGGCCAACACGGTGCTGCTGTATGCAGTCTACCTGATGGACGTGCCCAGCTGCATCCTGCTGATGCTGACCAAAGTGCTGCTTTCCGGCTTCATTTTCGGGTCACTGTCCGCGATCCTGTACAGCCTGGCCGGCGGTGTGCTGAGCCTGGCCGTGATGCTGCTGGTCCGGAAAAACCCGGGCCGGGGCGTCCTGTGCGCCTCGGTTTTTGCCCTGGCCGCGGATATCTTCCTGCTGGTCCAGACGCCAAACCCCCGGGGGCAGCGGCTGCTGGCCGTTATCCTGATCGCGCTGGGCTGCATTGCATCCGCCGTGGTATATGTCCTGATCCGGAAGGGAAAGATCCGCGGGGTCTCCGGCACATCCATTGCCGGCGCGGTTTCCCATAACGCCGGACAGATCCTGGCCGCCGCCGTCATGCTGGATACTCCCCGCCTGCTGACCTTCTACCTGCCCGTGCTGGTCGGCCTCGGCGCGGCCGTCGGCTTCCTGACCGGCATCATTACAGACCGGGTGTTCAAGGCGCTGCGCATCCAACCCAATCAAAGCCCGGAGGAAAAACCATGAACAAAAAACGCGCGTTCTCCGCGCTGGTGGCCGCCCTGATGCTGGCGCTGTGCGCCGGCTGCGCGGAAAAAACACCCGAACGGATCTCCCAGGTGGGGTTCTACCTGGATACGGTCATCACCCTGTCCGCCTATACGGAGGACGTCCAGGCGCTGAAAGACGCGCTGGAGGAGTGCGGCCGGTATGAACAGATCCTTTCCCGCACCGTGGAGGGCAGCGACGTATGGCGCATCAACCACGCGAACGGCGCACCCGTGGAGGTGTCCGGCGACACCGCCGCGATCCTGCGTTGCGCGCTGGATATCGCCCGGAAGACCGATGGCGCCTTTGACGTCACGATCGCTCCGGCATCCACCCTGTGGAACTTCACATCCAGCGAGGCCGTTCTCCCGGACGCCGGTGAAATCGCGAAGGCCGCGGCGCTGGTGGACTGGACCCGCCTGACCCTGGACGGAAACACCGTGACCCTGCCGGAAGGCATGATGATCGACCTGGGCGGCATCGCCAAGGGGTATATTGCCGACCAGGTGAAGGCATACCTGGAAAAGCGCGGAATCCGGCACGCGATCCTTTCCTTCGGCGGCAACGTCGTGGCCATCGGCCGGAAGCCGGACGGGTCCGACTGGACCGTTGGCATCCAGGATATCAGCGGGGCGCAGGGCGCCTACATGCTGAAGGCCCGCAACACCGGCGGGTCCACCGTGACCAGCGGCATCTACGAGCGAGGCTTTGACCTGGACGGTGTCCGGTACCACCACCTGCTCTCCTCTGAAACCGGCTGGCCGGTACAGAATTCCCTCGCCTCCGTCACCATCTTCTCCGACAGCTCCATGGAGGGCGACGC
>JAFRTK010000067.1 GCA_017427165.1 Clostridia bacterium | reverse complement strand
TTTTTACGGGATCCGGGGTTCATTTTCCCAAAGTCAAACTTTTGGACTGATTTTTCCAGACTCGTTAACATCTTCCCCGCTGCCGTGAGGCACAAAAATGGGGCCCGGCAGAATTGCTTCCGCCGGGTCCCGGGGTGGGAGGTAATATCTTCAGGTATTATTCAGCAATCTTGATCTGGCCGACCTGGTCGCCAAGCTCGATCGTGTAGTCGCCGGGGGCATCCACGGTGATGTCGAGCTGGACAACACGCCAGGATCCGCCTTCGACGGTCATGATCTTCTGGGCAACAGGTTCTCCGTTCACCTTGGCAACTGCCGTGGTGATGCCGTCAGCGCCGTTGTTGCGGAGCAGGCAGTAGATGGTGAAGGGTTCACCGGCCTTGGCCTGGTTCCACACGGTGGTCTGCAGCTGGGTGGAGGAGCCGGATTCAACTTCAACAGTCTCCTGGGCAACCGGCAGGATCAGGCAGGAATACTTGAATTCCGGATTCTGGCCGTAGCTCATGCCGTACTGGTAGGTCACCAGCGGATCGCCCCAGTTGTTGGGGGAAGCATGGTTCGGATCGTCTTCCATCGTAGCCTGGACCATCAGGCGGACGTAGGGAGAAGCGCCCTGGTCACCGGCCAGGTCCTTCCACTGCTCGTTGTCCGCAACAGTATCACGGGCCAGTTCCTTGTTCATCACGCCGCCGGGTTCGCGGTCGCCGAAGATCAGGTCCGCATAGACCCAGGCAGAGGTGCCGGTCAGGAAGCCGCCTTCGGTGGAGCCGTGGTCCGCCGCCTGGCTGTAGCTCAGGTACAGCAGGGCGTCCGCGTTCTCAATCACGAACTGGGTGGGCTTGGTGCAGTTCACGCTCAGGACGATGGGCTTGCCGGCATCCTGCGCGTCTTCAATGAACAGTTCAGTCGCGTCGTTGATGGAGCCGAAGTCGCCGACGACCACGTCCGCGTCTTCCATTTCCTCAACCAGGGTCGCGCCCTTTTCAGTGAAGTATCTCGCATAGGCTTCCTTCGCGGCAGCGGAGGAGGCATCCAGGTAAACTTTCGCGTCCTTGGCCAGGGGCAGCAGGTTGTTGTCGTTCTTGATCAGTACGGCAGACTTGGCCTGCAGCTTCTCGGTCAGTTCGACTTCATAGGGATTCCGGGCAGCGCGCAGCTCTTCATCGCTGGTAATGGGGGTGGGATTCGCGGCCCACTCAGCGCTGGCGCACAGTTCCACAGCCGCCTTCACGTCGCAGTAGGGATTATCGAACAGGCCCTTGTTGAACTTGAACCGCAGGATGCGGGTCGCGGCCTGGTCAACGTTCTTCTTTTCCACTTCACCGGAGGCAAGACCATCGATGATCGCGTTCGGATAGTTGGAGGAGGGGGATTTCTCCCAGTTGTCATACTCGTGGTAGATACCGCCGGAACCGAACATGTCGGTGCCGTTCGCCAGCGCTTCGTTGTACAGCCAGCCAATGGTCTGCTGTCCGAGGTCCACGCCTTCCGAGGTGATACCGGTCATCCGGCCGGGGTTGCTCGGGCCGCCGCCCAGCGCCCACCAGTCGGTGACGACAACGCCGTCAAATCCGATGGTGTCACGCAGGTAGCTCATGGTCGCCTTGTCCCACTTGACGTCAACGGTATTGCTGATACCGGTGCCGCCGCAGTTGGTCATGACCCACTCGGAGCCGCCGGACAGGGCAGCCTTCCAGCCGACCATCCAGTTTTCAAAGTTCTGGGCAACGGAACGGGCTTTTCCGAAGGCAGAGTCGCCGCCGCGGCCGATCCAGTGCTTGGTGCAGGAAGCGAGGCCGTTCTCTTCGAGGCCGCGGATTTCTTCATGCACGATGGCAGCGATGTATTCGGGGTTCTCGCCGTACTGGGCGCCGATTTCGTTGGCATACGGCTCGAAGGTGACGTGGATACCTACGGCGCGCATCGCTTTGCCGTACCAGCAGGCCAGCTGATAGGCCAGCTCGGGGTCATTGGCGGTGCCGAAGCCTTCATGGGCCTTGTCGATGTAGCCGCCGAACGCATTGTACTCACGGTCGGAGGTGAAGACCATCGGAACGCCCAGGCGCTCCGCTTCCGCGCAGGCCTGCAGGTTGTTCAGGGTGTTGGTGATGGTGATCGGCGTGCCGTTCAGGTTGAACAGCTGGCAGGTCAGCTGGAAGTCCTTTACCTTGTTGCGGGCATCCGCCAGCTGGGTATTCACGCAGAACAGCAGGCCGACTTCTTCTTCGGGTGTCATCTGGGCAATCAGGTCGGCAATACGGTCGTCGGTTTCCGCACGCCAGTCTTCATACACGTCCAGGGTTCCGTTCTTGTTCAGGTCCTTGAACTTCAGTCCGTCCACTTCGAGGATGGGGGTCACATCCGCCATGTAGGTCAGCCTGATCTGGCCGGTGGCTTCATCGGCCTCAATCACGGAATACGCGCAGTCGGATTTCAGGAACGCTTCTTCCGCCGCGGCTTCCTCTGAATTGGCGGTGGCATTCGCCGCATTGATCACGTCCGCGGCGGACGCGGGGCCGCCTTCAGACGCGCCTTCTCCCGCGGGGGCTTCGGCAAACGCGCCGCCCAGGCAGCTCACCAGCATGATCAGGGCGGGGATCAGGGAAAATTTCTTCATACAGTTTCTCCTTTCAATTCTGTTGAATTTCTGTTTCCCGGCAGCTGTCCCTTTCCGACAAAAGGCATATGGCTCACCGGGTTCTTGGAAAAAAGAATACCATGGCAGAAATCAATCAAAACGGAAAATACCGCACACCTCCCGGCATCTTTCCCGCCATTGCGGCCGGAATTTGAATAATTATGTACAAGCGCCGGGATTATCCTGCACAGAAGCAGCCCTGCCGGCGCTGATATGCTCCCTTCGTGAGAGACAGTAAAAAAGAAAACTGTCGCATGAAGGGAGCATTCATTATGCAAAGGAAGAAGTACAACGCTGAACAAATCATCAAGATAGTTCAGGAGAACATACTTCAGGGAATAAGTGCCAAG
>JAFRTK010000001.1 GCA_017427165.1 Clostridia bacterium | reverse complement strand
TCGTCCTGGTCCTGGTGATCCTGACCGTAACCGCAGCCGCCGCTGTGCTGATCTGGCGGGAAGCCGGTGAAAAGATCGCCGTGATGCAGCGGGATAACGGATATTATGATACATGGGACACCAATACCAAAGTCGAACTGGTCCGGTACCTGGCTGAACTGGGAGAACTGAAGGACGACCCGGACACTGAACGCCTCCTGAACGATACCGGGCTGACCGATACAGAGAAGAGCGCCCTCTGCGATCGGATCGTCACCGGATATATGGGCGATTCCAATGTGGAAATGGTTACCCTGGAAAACCTGCTGAGTACTATGAAGGGAGAAGGATACGTGTACACCTGGTCTGTGGAAGACCAGTACTGGTATCAGGAACTGCTGCGGAAAAACGGGATGCTGGGCCATGATGTCCAACACCTGATCCTTCCGGAAGAAGGAGAAATCACCCAGGAAGAAGCCGTCCGGATCGCGCGGGAACTGCTGGAAAAAGTATCCGACTGGGACCTGGACAACGGCGTACGAACCCAGACCTTCGAGGATAGAATGGGACACCGGATCTGGAACATCTGGTATAGCCTGATGACCGACGGAGAATACAAAGGCATTTCCTGCTATGTGGAACTGGCGCCGGACGGCAGCATTCTTGAATACTACATTCCGGAGCTGGGCAGGCTGGACATGACTGGAATCGTTCCGGATTCGGATGCAGTCCCGGAGGAGCAGGCGCTGTCAGCCGGAAGAAAAGCAATCGCCGAAATGCTCGGGATTCCGGAAAATGAGCTGCCTGAAACCCGCGCGTACTATACCGTAAAGGGTTCAATAGTGCGCAGCCCCTCTTCCGTCCCGCCCGGGCAGCCTGTGTGGACCGTTATCTGTGCTGAAAATAAAGCTTGTGCAGTCCTGTCCCCGGATGGAAAGCAGCTTCTGTACGCAGGACAATAAAAGCTCCCTGTTTCCGCGTGCTCCCGTCTTCCGGTCCGCCCGGCATTCTGGTATAATCTTTTTCAGCAAGGAGTGTGGAAAAATGAAACCGGATTTTATTACCGCTGAAATGATTGCCCCGTGCGGCCTGGACTGCAGCCTTTGCAAGCGCGCGCAGGCGGAAGAAAACCCCTGCCCGGGATGCCACGGTCCCAACGAAAACAAGCCGGAGTTCTGCGCGTACCGGTGCGGCATCATCCTCTGCGAAAAGCGGAAGAAGAACGGCTATGAATTCTGCGATGAGTGCCCGGATTATCCCTGCGAAGATGTGATGGAAAAGCAGAACCGCTACACTTCCAAATATCCGCTGTACGAATCCCCCGCGAAAAACCTGCGGGATATCCGGGAACTCGGTATGGAAGCCTTCCTGGAAAATGAACGGAATCAGTGGACCTGCAGCGAATGCGGCCATGTCGTCTCCGTCCATACCGGGATCTGCAGCGGCTGCGGAAAGCAGTACGGAGCGGTTGTCATTCCGGTGGACGAGGATACATGGCGGATCGAGAACGGAATGGTCCGGTTCTTCCTGCTGAAGGGAACCGAAAAAGCGTTGCTGATCGATACCGGGATGACCGTCCGCCACGCGAAGAAAATTGCCTCCGCGCTGACCGGCCTGCCGGTGATGCTGCTCAACACCCATGCGGACCAGGACCATACCGGCAGCAACGATGAATTTGAATCGGTTTACATGCATCCGGCGGATGAACCGCACTACCGCAACAGCGGAAAGAGCAGCAGGGTCATCCCGGTACAGGACGGCGATGAAATCGACCTGGGTCACCGGAAGCTGAAGATCATCCATCTGCCCGGGCATACTCCCGGAAGTATCGCGGTGCTGGATGTCAGCCGCCGGGTGCTGATCAGCGGGGACCCGATCCAGGAGCACGGACGGATCTTCATGTTCGGCGAGCGCCGGAACATGAAGGATTATATTGCCAGCCTGGAAAAACTGGAGAAAATGACCGGCGGATTTGACGAGATCTGGCCCTCCCATTCGGATATTCCCCTTTCCCCGGACTGCATCCCACGGCTTCGCGAAGGAGCGCAGGACATTGTGGACGGGAAAGCGGAAGGAAAACCCACGGAATTCTTTGGCCAGCAGATCACCGTATATAACCTGGGATTCACGACCTTCCTCTGCAACGGCAGAGAAAAAACCGATCCGTAACCGGATCGGTACAGAACGGTTTGTATGCCCGGCGTTCCGGAAACTTACTGCTTCCGGAGCGCTTTTGTAATGCCAATCACCGCACCGAAGAGGACGCCGGCAACCGGCCAGATGACCCAGCTGATTTTCCAGCTGTTCCCGATGAAGCTCCATGCCAGGTAAGCCGCGGCAATCACGCACCAGTATGCTCCGCCGATGAGGCCGATCTTCCCGTTGCTCTCCTTGTTCCCGCGGGTGTAATCTCCCTCTTCCAGCAGCTGCTGGTAGCTTCCCCAGATGATGGACACGCGGATGATCAGCATCACGCCGACAGACGCCAGCAGCAGGATGGACGCGATGCCCACCACCTGCAGGAAATTCTCCCCGTTTCCGAAAACCAGGCTGATAAACAGCGGAATGGTAGACGCGATACACAGCATAATTCCGGTCATCATGTACCGGGTATGGACCGGCTGGAATTTTTCCTTCCGGTCTTTTACCATTCCGGATACGCCGTACAGGGTTTCGACCGGTTCCTTCTCCAGGTACTCAAAGCGGGAAATCCGGAGATTGGACACCACAAACATCCCGACCGCGGGGATGATCATCAGCATCAGCACCACCAGCCCGATGCCGCCGGCCATGTTTTCCGACCAGTTCAGCAGGCCCATCGCCTGCGCGCCGCCCAGCAGGATCAGCGCGACCGGGGAAAGGATGCAGAGCATCACGCCCAGGGCCACCCGGCGGGAGTTCTCTTCCTTGGTCTTCAGGAACGCGTTGGCTTCCTCCATATCCACGGTCCGGATGAGGCTGTCCGATGCGGTTTCCCTGGAAGCCTCCGCCTGCTCCATTTCGTCCTTCAGCAGGTAATCCGTACTGACGCCAAACAGCTCCGACAGCTGGATGATCCGGTTCATATCCGGCACCGACTGCGCGCTTTCCCATTTGGATACTGCCTGCCGGCTCACATTCAGCTTCTCCGCCAGTTCCTCCTGGGACCAGCCGTTCTTTTTCCTGAGATCCATTAATTTGTCCGCAAAAATCATGGGGTAGTTCCGCCTTTCTCAATTTGGTCATGCCCCGGTTTCCGAACCGGTGCGGTTCGTTTCCCGGGAGCAAGGCCAGATTACCCGATCGGGCTGTTGCAGGCTATCAAACGGGGCTTGAAATTCCGCAACTGCCGGTTGCAACTGACGGTTTCGCGCGAAAAACAGGCTTTTTTTCGCCGGAATGCGGGGCGGCCGCATGATCTGCCGGCCGGATTGTTTTTCCGCATGTTTCATAATACAATGCTATTGTACCACCCGGATCGGATATCCGGTCAAGTATCATTGAACACTGAATGATCGGAGAAGAATATGGCGGACCTGAAAACGGAAAACCTGTTTTATACCGCGGACCGGCAGGAATGGCGGAACTGGTTGTCCTCCCATTTTGAAACCGCCGCGGATGTCTGGTTCGTATTCCCGACGAAAGCATCGGGTGAAGCCAGCCTGTCCTATAACGACGCGGTGGAGGAAGCCCTGTGCTTCGGCTGGATTGACAGCACCGCCCGGCGAATCGATTCACTTCACCAGGGCCGGCACTTTACGCCCCGGAACCCGAAAAGCCCCTATTCCCGTCCAAACATCGAACGCCTGATCTGGCTGGACGCGCGGGACCTGATTCACCCGAAGGTCCGTCCTTCCGTAGAGAAATTACTCACCGCTGATTACGTTTTCCCGGAGGACATTCTCTCCGAGATCCGCCGGGATGAGACCGCATGGCGCCATTACAGTTCCTTCACGGAATCCTACCGGAGGATCCGGATCGCCTATATTGATGACGCCCGGAAACGACCGGAGGAATTCCGGAAGCGCCTGGACAACTTCATCCGGAAAACCCGGGAAAACAAGCTGATCATCGGCTACGGCGGGATTGACAAGTATTACGGATAATCCCGGAAAGACGAAATGGGGCGCTGCCGCACCGGCAGTGCCCCGCTTTTCATCTGGTCTTTATTTCCCGCAGTACAGGCGGATCGCCCGGGCGGCAAATTCCGCCGTGCCTTTCCCGCCGGCACGATCGATGTTTTCCGTCATCTCTCCGCCGGCGGCATACATCTGCCCCAGTCCTGCCAGGATCCTGTCCGTGCAGGTGTAGTAATGGGCGGAGATGAAATCCTGCAGCTTCCGGACCAGGGCCTTAGCCTTTTCGGAGGCGGGATCCGTGTCCCGGACCGCGCCAAACTCCGCGAAGATATCCATCATCTGCCGGTTCAGGTCTGCATTTTCATCCACGGACCTGCCCATTGCCTTCTGCTCATACTCCCTGTACGCGGGGGTATCTCCCCAGGCCTCTTTGGCCCGGGCGGCATACTCATCCAGCTTCTTTGTGTCAAATGCTGAAAAATCCATTTTCGATTTTCCTCCTGATGTCCTGATTCCACGCGCGAGGGTGATCAGGCTGTCCAGGTGCTCCTTCTTCAGCTCCAGCAGTTCAATCTGCTGGTCCAGCGCCTTCTGCCGGTCAAAGGACGGGTTGTGGATAATCCGCCCGATGTCCTTCAGCGGGAACTCCAGTTCCCGGAACAGGAGAATCTGCTGCAGGGTTTCCAGGGCCGCATCGTCATACAGCCGGTAGCCCGCATCCGTATATTCCGCCGGCGGCAGCAAGCCAATCCGGTCATAGTACTGCAGGGTGCGTATACTCACGCCTGTCAGCTGGCTGACCTCATGGACCGTCATCATGGTGCCTGCCTCCCTTCCTCGTGGTGAACCCATCATAAAGTATGACGTTGCGTCAGGGTCAAGCTTTTTTTTATATTTTTCTGTCTGCAGTTATCCGGAAGCCGGCGGGATCGCCTGCCTGATTCCCCGGAAAAAGGCTTCATCCATATTCCGGATCGTCGGTATATGAAGAAAAACCGCCCTTCCGTCAAACTTCCTGAGCATATGCCAGTATGCATCGTTGCACAGCCATGATGTGGGGTTCACAGATATCACAGCGCCCAGGCCGGCTGCACGGATCGATGCGGCAATGGTTTCCAGGTCCAGCGATGATGCATACCGCACACCATCTTTATCCGCCACGCGTTCGAGTCGCACTGTGCCGGCCAGTTCTCTGTCGACACCAAACATGACCGCATAATCAAAAGCTTCCCTGCTGATCGCTTCGATATCCCTTTCCAGTCCGGCAAAGGAGTTGGTGAGCAGGCAGCAGTCTCCGGACAGCTGTTCCGCAAGCAGACCCGAGGCATTACGGGTTCCCCGGAAGCCGGTAAACAGGATTCTGCCCGTCATCATCACTGGTTCCTTTCATCTGCCGGATCAGCAGTCCAGCCGCATTTCTTCCATATTGTTCTCAAACAGCCCGGTTTCCCGGAACCCCATGGACCGGTACAGGTTCTTCGCCGCGGTATTCCCCGGCGAAACGCCTGTAAAAACCGCCGGCACGCCGTACCATTCCTTCAGGAACGCAACGCCCAGCTCCAGCGCCTTCCGGCCGTAACCCCGGTGCTGGTATTTCCGGTCGATCAGCAGCTTCCACAGGGTGTAATAATTCTTTTCCTCATAAAAT
>JAFRTK010000066.1 GCA_017427165.1 Clostridia bacterium | reverse complement strand
TTTCGGGGAGGTGAGCCATCCGGATTACCGGGGAATCACGGAACAGCAGTATGCCAACCGGATGCTGCTCCGGGACATCATGGTTTCCAACGGATTCCTTCCCCTGGACGAGGAATGGTGGCACTTTACCCTGGCCGGCGAACCCTGGCCGGACACCTACTTTACCTTCCCGGTCCGCTGCTGAAACCGGGACACAGGCACCATGAAACCGGAACCGGCTGTGAAAACAGCCGGTTTTTCTGTTGCCCGCGGAACGCCGGATATGGTATCCTTGGCCTGACAGGCCAGCGATAGGAAGAATATGTATGCGCGAACTGTGTGAGATTATCAAAGAAACCGTGAAACCGAATTTCCTGAATATCCGGACGTCCATTCAGACCTATGACCGGGACGCGGTCCTGTACGGGGCCCCGTGCTGGAGATGGGTTTACCATGCGCTCCATTCGGCGGACAAATGGTTTGTCAATCCCTTTGACTATACAGAGCCGGAATTCCACGAGGAAGGCCTGGATGATCCGGAAAAGACCTGCGGCCGGGTACTGTCCGACCGGGAGCTGCTGGAATACCTGGACGGAATTGAACAGAAGACCTATGACTACCTGGACTCGCTGACGGATGAGGACCTGAAGGAAAAGCCGGAAGGATGCCGGTATACGCGGATGGAGCTGATCCTGCGGCAGTTCCGGCATATCTCCTTCCATACCGGGATGCTGAACGGACAGACCATCCTGGAAAAAGGGGAGTTTCCCATGTGGGTGTCCGAGACGGCCAAATATGTCGATGACGGAATCTTCTTCGGGCGGTACCGCAAGGGGAAGGTGCAGCTGTAAATGCCTGGACCGGGCCGGCCGGATCATCCGGACACACGGAAAAAGACGGGAGCAATGAAAAATGGAACTGAAACGACTGAATGAACATATATGGTATATGCCTTCCGAAGAGGAACGGGACCGCCCGAACCTCTGCTATGTGAAGGGCAGCCGGCTGGGCCTGGCGGTGGACGCCGGCCACTCGGCAGCGCATGTACAGGAATTCTACGCGCTGCTGGAAAAAGAGAGCCTGCCGCTGCCGGATATCACGGTCCTGACCCACTGGCACTGGGACCATACCTTCGGGATGCATGCCGTACACGGCCTGACCCTCGCGAACGAGCGGACAGACCGGTATCTGGCGGAGTGGAAGGAAAAAATCGAAAAGAACGGGCCCGGGGAATTCCTGGCCATCCACGAAAGCATCCGGAGGGAATATCCCGCAGGGACGGAAGTGACCGTAAGAACGGCGGATATGGTATTTTCCGGGGAAATGACCCTGGACCTGGGCGGCTGTACGGTGAAGGTGCTCCAGGCCGAGGCGCCCCACACGGACGATTCCACGCTGGTATACGCGGAGAACGACAGGGTGCTGTTCGTCGGCGATTCCACCTGCCATGATTTCTTCACCGGGATCAAACGGGCGGACCTGTGCGCAAAAATGGCGGATACCATCCGGAAAATCAATCCCGCCGTCATCATGGAAGGGCACTGGGTCCCGGTGCCCATGGAAGACACGCTGGAGGACCTGATGACCAACCTGTCCGAATGACTCCGGACACGCGGCGCTCCTTTTTCCCGGGAGGGGTGTTCAGCTTTTCTTCCGGACATAGATGAGGGGGAAGTTCAGGAACCGGTCCAGCCCCCGGGACAGGAATTCCCGGTCCCGGATGCCGTATTTGTGGCCGGTGTTGAACCAGTCCTCCCAGGCCGCGTCCCCGCATTCCGCTTCCAGGACCGCAATATCGCACCGGTCTCCGCATTCCTTTTCCAGCAGCGCTTTCCACCAGGCAACGGTTCTGAAGCACAGGGAGTCATCGCCTTCCGCCCAGGTTTCAAAGAGCGTACGCATTTCTCCCTGCGGCTCCTCCCGGAGACCGGGGACCGCGATCATGACCGTACCATCCTGCCGGACAAACGGCAGGATTTTTTCTGCGAATATGCCTTCCCGGCAGCCGAAGTAGTGATAGGAATCCACGCTGACGACGGCGTCAAACCAGTCCTGCGCGAAGGGCATATCCAGCGCGTCGCCGTGGATCGGGACAATCCGGTCCTCCAGGGAAAGGGACCGGATCCGCTTCAGGTTATCCGTTGCGTTGACCCAGAGGTCAAAGGCATAGACGGATTTCGCGGGGGTTTCATTGGCCAGGAAAACGGAGGTCAGGGCCATACCGCAGCCCAGGTCGAGCGTCCGGTCAAAGCGGGTCTCAAAGGGGTTACGGCGAAGCAGTTCCTCCAGCAGGCGGAATGAATTGGGCCCCATCAGGTATTCCTTCGTGAAGTATTGGCGGTAGTGATCCAGTTTATTCATGGGAAATATCCTTCCTTTCTGATTCACGGGTGCCTTCCTTCAGGACGATGACCGCGTCCGGATCGAACTTGCGGTCCATGGTGTGGGCGGCCTTCCGGTTGGCAACGGTATCAAAGATGATGGAAAAATCATAATCCGGGGGATACAGCTCGGAAGCCGGGACAAGAAGCTTCAGGCGGTTATGGCGGACCGAAAGCTTCCGCCCCTGCAGCTGGATGATGACATTGCCTTCATCATCCGCCGGCCGGTAGACGATGGCGTTCTTTTTATCCGGCAGGAGCAGGACGCTGTCCCCCATGGTGAAGCGTTCAAAGGCGCCTTCGTTCCGGATGATCCGGCGCTGCAGGCGGGTCGGGGGAACCGGCATCGGGCGGCGGCGCCCCTCCGGCTTTGCCTCCGGCCCGTGATCGGTGACCTGGCGCGCCCGGGCCAGGAGACCTTCGTCCATACCCAGCCGCCGGGCAATTTCGATGGCGCAGCTTTTGCCGCTTTTGCCGAGCTCCAGGCGGTAAAGGGGCTGCAGGGAAGCCTGGTCAAAGGCCATCCGGGCAGATATGACGTGTTCGGTCTGCTCCGCCCATTGCTTGATCTGCGGATCATGGGTGGTGACCATAAAGAAGCAGCTGCGGCGGAGCAGCTCCTCCAGGATGGCCGCGGCCAGGCCGGAGCCTTCCGCCGGGTCCGTGCCGCTGCCGAGCTCGTCCAGCAGGACCAGGCTGTCCCGGCTGCATTCCCGGAGGATCCGGATCACATTGGTCATATGGCCGGAGAAGGTGGAAAGGTTCTGGCTGATGCTCTGGCTGTCGCCGATATCGCAGAGCACCCGGTCCATCATCCCGATGACGGTGCCTTCCCCGCAGGGGATATGGAGCCCGCTCTGGGCCATGAGGGTCAGCAGGCCGACGGTTTTGAGGCAGACGGTTTTTCCGCCGGTGTTTGGCCCGGTGACCGCGATGCCGGCATCCGGCAGGGCCAGGTCCAGGCTGAGCGGCACGCAGGACCCGGGGTTCAGCAGCGGATGCCGGGCTCCTGCCAGGCGGATCCGGCGTCCGGCGGTGATTTCCGCCGGACGGGCGTTCATCTCCAGGCTCAGCTTTGCCCGGGCAAAGATCACATCCAGGTCGGTCATGACGCGGATGGAATCCTCCAGCGGCTGCGCTTCGGCGGCAACCCGGTCGCTGAGCTCCCAGAGGATGCGGCGTTCTTCCGTATCAATATCAATCATCAGCTGATCCAGTTCCTCCCGCATGGACCGGACCGCGGAAGGCTCCATGAATACGGTGGAACCCTTGCCGGAGACTTCCACGACGCGGCCGGGAAACTGGCCCTGGCAACTTTTCCGGACCGGCAGCACATAGGTTCCGCCCCGCTGGGTGATATATGTATCCGCCAGCTCCTTTTTGTGGTGCAGGATGAGCTGGTTCAGTTTTTCACGGATTCCCTGCTCGGTATGCTCCCGCTGGCGGCGCAGGTTCCGCAGGGCCGGGGAGGCGTCGTCCAGCACGGCATCCTCCCGGACGGAACGGCAGATATCCCCTTCCAGGAGATCCAGCTCCGGCAGTTCCGTATGCCAGGAGGAGATGGCGGCACTGAACGGGGCGGCTCCCTGCAGATAGCGGCGCAGGCGCCGGATGGCGGCGCAGAAGCGCGCGACGGAACAGAGATCCGCCGGCGACAGCATGCCGCCCTGCAGCGCCGAAGCCAGGCCGGAACGGGTGGCTTCCGTTTCCGTCAGGGGCGGGGTGCCGGCGTTTTCCATTACGAAGCGGGCCGCGGTGGTTTCCTCCATCCGCGCGCGGCAGAGGCTCTCGTTCAGGATGGGTTCCGTATCGCCCAGGACCTGGCGGGCAGACTGTGAAACCGCCATTTCCTGCAGTTGTTGAATGATCTGGTCAAAACCGAGTGAAAGCATATCCTGTGTCATGGTGATCCCTCTTGTTCATTTTGATGTGACATGAACAAGAACCGGAGAATGCGGCCGGGGAGCACCGGAAAAAGGCATACAAAAAAGTGCCCGGACCCTGCCCGTACCGCGCCATGGCATCAGCAAACAAGCGGTCATGCCACCGCTTTCTTTTGTTCAGCCATGTTCCCCGTTACAGAACAGTCTCCAAACACACCTCGTAGTGCAGGATTGCCTGCTTTCGTCAGGATCTCTGCTGAGAAGATTATATACAGGCCGGCCGGGTTTTGTCAACCGCCTGGATTGCCACGGGACCCGGCAACAGCAGGCCGGCGGCCATCATGGCAGGACAATGGAACTGAAAGCCGGCCGGGGACTTATGGGTATTGACATCAGAAAGGTAATATGTTACTTTATAAAGGTAATATATTACCAAAGGAGAAGCAGGATGAACATCGATCAAGTCATACAAAGCGGGCAGATGGATTATACCGGAATCGAAGCGCCCTATTTCCTGATCGGATTGTTAAGCGCATTTGAGAATCGGTTCCAGGCGATTGCTGACAATGCCATGCAGGAGATCAGCTGGAAACAGTTTTTCGCAATTATCTGCATCAATATGTGCAGGGAGGCGCCCACACTGAAGGAACTGTCGGATATCCTGGGCAGTTCCCATCAGAACGTCAAACAGATTCTGCTGAAACTGGAGAAAAAAGGATTTATCCGGTTCCGGCCGGACGAAACAGACAAGCGTAAACAGCGTATTGTGCTGACAGATTACTGCCTGGAGTTCTGCAGAAAAAATGATGAGGCGGGCAGGACAGTCATGAACAGAATGTTTAAAGGAATACCCAAAGAAAGTATTGAGACCACGATCCGGACGATCCTTCACATGGATCAGAACCTGAAAGGGCTGTAAGGAAAAGCAAAAGGAAGGACATTGCGAATGAAAGGGATTATCTTATACAAATCAAAGTACGGGGCGACCGGGAAGTATGCAGAATGGCTCTCGGAAAGCACGGGTTTTCCATGCCTTGAAACGGACAAAGCGGATATCGGGGCAGTTTCGGGATATGATGTGATTATTCTCGGCGGCGGAATCTATGCCTCCGGTATTGCGGGGCTCTCATTCCTGAAGAAGAATATCGCGAACCTGAAAGACAGGAAGCTGGCCGTCTTCTGCTGCGGGGCATCGCCTTTTGAGCCGAAAGCGTTCGGGGAAATTGTAAAGCATAACATGAAGGGTGAGCTGGAGGGGATTCCCTGCTTTTACTGCCGCGGCGCATGGGATGAGGAACAGCTGACTTTCAGGGACCGGTTGCTTTGCAGAATGCTGCAGAAGGTGGTGGCAAAGCAGAATCCGGAGGAATATGAGCCCTGGCAGAAAGCTTTGATGTGCGCAGTGGGGCAGAAATGCGACTGGACGGATCCGGCGAACCTGGAATCCCTGATCCGGTATATCCGGGACGGTGAACAATAAATACAGGCAGGATGAACGGGAACTCTGCAAAGCCGGCAGGAACGAATCCGGGCCGGTTTTTTGTTGCCCGGACTCCCTGTCTATGATATTCTATGGCAAGATAATCGTGACACAGAGAGGAAACACCCATGGTAAAACCGGAAGAATTGATCCGAAGCGATATCCATTATCAGCGGGACGGAAAGATATTCCATTTTATCCTGGACGAAGGGGAAAGACCTGCATGGTCCAGGGCGCTGGAGGAATACCTGGCCGGCAGCCGTATCAACCTGCAGATGAAACGGAAATATACCTTTCAGCGGAAAATGATGGCGGCGGATGAGAAAAAGGAACGCTTTGCCGATACGGTGGCGTCTTCCGGGAAGGTGATCGTTGATCTGGCAAGCGGACCTTCCGGATATTTCGCACCGATACTGGACCGCATGGAAGAAGACGCGGTATTCATTGCCACGGACGCGTGCCCTTCTGTGCTCCGGGCCCACGCGGAAACATGCCGGAAAGAACACTTCTACCTGTTTGACACGGACCTGGACAGGGAGCTGCCCTTCCGGGACGGGAGCATCGACGGTTTCTGCGGGAACCTGCTGAATAACGTGAACAACTATGCCGGGCTGGTGCGGGAAGCATACCGGTGCCTGAAACGCGGGGGAAGATTCTGCGTGATCGAGATGTTCTTCGATCCGGGATCTGTTACATACAAAGACCTGGAAACGCAGGGCAGGATCTGGGCTTCCCCGGAAACCTATACGGATTATTTCCGCTCGGTTGGTTTCGGTTTCACCGGATCGGAAATACTGCTGACCCGGAAGGGAAAACTGGCGGAAGAGGACTATTATCCCCTGGATGAGAATGATGTGATGACGATACAGACCATGTATTTTGAAAAGAACGGATGCTGATATCCGGAGCGAGAACAGGAGGAGCCTATGCCGATTCCCGAAAAGCATGAATACCTTTCCGCACTGTGTGATATACTGGCCCGCCGCTGGCCGGAAAACCGGACAGTGAACCTGGTGTGCCACGGGCACAGCGTACCGTCCGGATATGCCTGCACGCCGCTGGTGGATCCGTTCCACGCTTATCCGCACCTGATGCACCGCACATTGGCCCAGCGCTTTCCCTATGCTGTGATCAATGTGATTGTGACGGCCATCGGGGGAGAAAATTCCGTGCAGGGAGCCGCACGCTTCCGGGAGGACGTGCTGTGCCATCAGCCGGACCTGGTCACCATTGATTACGGCCTCAATGACCGGGGAGTGAGCCCTGAACAGGCTGAATCCGCCTGGCGGCAGATGATTGAGGAAGCGATGGACCGCGAAATTCCCGTGATCCTCCTGACCCCGAGCTGGGACCAGACATGGTTTGCGCAGTCGGAAGAATGGCACGCGCTGGAACAGCACGCGGAGCAGATCCGCCGGCTGGCCGGGGAGTACAAGGTGGCCCTGGCGGACAGCTTTGCGGCTTTCGAACGGGAAGTGAACGAACACGGCGATCTCCTGAACCTCCTGAGCCACTGGAACCATCCATCCCCCCTCGGGCATGAACTGATTGCCCGGGAGCTGACGGCATGGTTCCCGGCCAGATAACCGGAACGGGGGAAACTGCCTGCCGGCAGAATGAACCGCATTATCCCACTCATTTGGAAAACGGGGAGCATTTATGAGAGAAGAAAAGGAAGTAATAGGCCAGGTCCTGTCTGTGGCAATCGGGGATGAGAATGTAAGGGCAGTTGTGCGGACGAATCTCCTGCGTGGACGGAAATATATCCATTCCTTTGAGTTCTATTTTATTGTGAATGATCCGGAACCGTTTGACAATGACGTTTTTGAAACTGCCTTCGGGGAACGGATCCTTTTATACCGCGGTGACAGGAACTATCCGGAAATGTTTCCGGATACGAAAGCCCACCTGATGGTTTTCCGGGACGGAACCACTATGGTCATCAACGCAACCGGAAGAGACGGCTTCCTGGCCCGGTTTAACCGGGAAAAAACATATGACAATGTCTGGATCGGGGACACTTTCAAAGTGCTCCTGGATAAGGACAATATCCTTCCGCAGGCAGAACGGTTGGAAGAAACACAGACCATTTTTGCCGGCACCCCCACAGAAGAAGAGTTCCAGGGGACGTGCAATGAGTTTTTCTGGGTCCTGAAGACTTTTTCGGAATACACCCTGCGGAAAGAACTGCCGGCCGCAATGTTCTACCTGAACAACCCTGTCCGGGACCTGCTGAACCGGATGATCCGCTGGCATATCTACCTGGAACATGGAAGCCCTGTGGATCTGGGCATCCTGGATGGAAATATGGAGAAACTCCTGGAAAACGACCTGTTCCTTCTCTACAGAAGGACTTATTCCGCAGGGGAATATGAACAGATCTGGAGAGCATACGATGCGGTCACAGAGCTATGGCATCAGACAGCGGATTCGGTTGCCGGGAAATGCGGATTCAGGTATCCGGAAGAAACGGAAAATGATATGACGGCTTTTATCCGGACCCTGCGGGACGGTGGATTTCCGGAGAAATAACCGAAACAGAATCAAAGACCTGACGGGTAAAGATGAAAAGCAGTCAGGACAGAAGGATGACAGATTTGATGATCAGAAAAGCAACGAAAAACGACCTGGCACGCATCGCGGAGATCCAGGTGTTCAACTATCGGCTGTACTTCTATCCGATTTTCCGGACGGATGAGTATTTTTTCGGTGAACTTCAGGTTCCTTCCCTGATGGAGGAGTATGAATCCCGGCTGGACAGCCTGTACGTATATGACGACGGGGTGGTCCGGGGCTTCATCATGATTGAGGGGACCTATATCGCGAGGCTGTTTGTGGAACCGGTTTTCCAGAATGCGGCCATCGGTTCCGCACTGCTGGAGTACGCGGTGGTGGAGCATCACGCGGACCATCTCTGGGTGCAGGAAAAGAACACAAAAGCCATGCGCTTTTATGAAAGGCATGGCTTTGCCGCAACCGGGGAAAAGAAGCCGGAGGAAGGCACGGCTGAATACCTGGTTCTTATGAAACGCGGCGGGAGATAACGCAAAGGCACGGAGGCCCGGACCGCGGCCGGCTCCGGGACCGGAAATGCCCGGAATGAGCCGGGGAACATGCATGCTTGACAGATCCGGGGAAACCGTCTACAATATCGAACGAACGTTCGATTTATTTTTCATACAGGAGGGCACTATGCCGAAAGAGAACCGGAAGGAACTGATTATCGGGGAAGCGCTGAAGCTGTTTTCCGAAAAGGGCTTTGCCGCGGTTTCCATGCGGGATCTGGCGGAATCCGCCGGCATCAGCGTCAGCACGATTTACCACTATTTTGAAAGCAAGCAGGCGCTGGTCCGGGAGATGATTGCCCGGGCGGACGAGCTGACCGCGAAAGCCCGGGATTCCTTTTTCCGGATCCTGAGCGAGACGGAGAAGGTGGAATGCGGGCCCTTTGTCCGGGCAGGGATGATGTACGTCACGACATATCTCCGGCACGAAAAGATCGACCCCCTGCTCCGGATGCTGGAGAGCGAGCGGTTCCATGAACCCGCCGCCGGGGAAGCCTGGCAGAAAATGATGTTCACCGATCCGATCGCACATGAGGCAAAGGTGTTTGAACTGCTCGCGGCCCGCGGGGAAATCCGGGAAACAGACGCGGACTGCCTGGCCGGGGAATACCACGGAATGATCATGCTGGGTTATTTCTCCGGGGATAC
The DNA here is from genome assembly GCA_017427165.1 of Clostridia bacterium. GTDB lineage: Bacteria > Bacillota > Clostridia > Christensenellales > Aristaeellaceae > Aristaeella. The sequence continues at coordinate 4,314 of JAFRTK010000066.1, read as the reverse complement.
GGACAGGATGACCCGGAACCTGACGGCGTTTTACAACCGGGTATTTACAGATAAGGGAGAAGACAGGAAATGAAAAAGTACAGAAGCGAAAAAAGCGGGCAGGCAATCCTGGAAACCTATGACCGGCTCCTGTCCGGCTGGCAGTGCGGGACAAAGGAAAAAGACGTGGAGACAGAATACGGAACCACCCACGTGATCGAATGCGGGGCGGAGGAAGGTCCGGCACTTGTGCTTTTCCACGGGGTCGGAGACGACTCCGCACTGATGTGGATCTATAACGCACCGGAGCTGGGAAAGCATTTCCACCTATACGCCATCGACACGATGGGCGGTCCGGGGAAAAGTGTACCCAACGAAAACTACAACAGGGAATTTGACGACGTCCGCTGGATCGACGGGGTGCTGGACGCACTGGGAATTGAAAAAGCATTCTTCGCGGGCGTATCCATGGGCGGATACCTGGTGCAGTTTTACACGCTGACGCGCCCGGAACGGGTGCTGAAGACCATCAGCATATCCGGCACTGTGCCGGTGGGCGGGAAGAAAAACTCCATGGCGGCGATGATGAAGATCTTCCTGCCGGAGGCGCTGTTCCCGACGGACAAAAATGTGACCAGACTGCTCCGGAAACTGAGCGGGGAGAACTATGCCGTCTTCACGGAAAACAAGGAAATCATGGCCCATTACAAAAGCCTGCTGAAGGGCTTCAACAACATGGCCATGGGATACCACAAGCTCCATGCGTTCACCCCGGAAGAGGTGGGACAGATCCGGGACAGGGTAACCTACCTGGTCGGAACGGAAGATCCGTTTGAGAAGATCGGCGGAAGGGAAGTCCTGGAGCAGAATCATATGAACGCCGTGTTCTATGAAAAGGCCGGCCACGGCCTGAACCATGAGCTGGCGGATGAGATTAACCGGAAGATGATCAGCATTTTCCTGGAAACGGAAGGGAAATGACAGGGCTGCCGAATGAGGAAGGCAGAGAAGCGGCAGAACAGCCGCTTTTTTGTTGCCCGGGGAGCTGACTATATGGTATTCTATAATAACATTCCAGGCAGCACTGATTCGCGCGGGACCATGTGCCCTGCGGTTATATCCGGAGATATAGGAGGACGTTTCCATGATGTACCTGATCCTGACGGCGGTTTTCCTGACGGCAATCCTCCGGCTGAAGGCAGATGCCGTGAAGCCGGCTGCGAGGGCCGGCATCCTGCTCCTGCTGGTTATTTGCGCCGCAGCGGTTCCGGCGGGCGGGCCGGCCCTGGCCGGGCAGGCGGGGCCTGAGATTCCTGCCCCGGAGTTTTCCGTGGCTTCCGGGTTTTATGACGACCCCTTTGAACTGACGATCCTTTCGGAGGAAGGGCTTTCGGTGTATTACACCCGGGACGGGAGCATCCCGGATGAGACGGACACGCTGTACACCGGGCCGCTGGAAGTGACCGACCGGTCCCATGAGAAGAACGTCCTGAGCGACCGGACGGACATTATTGCCCCGAACAAATGGGGAGATGCAACTGCCCCCCTGCGGAAGGTGGACAAGGCTGACGTGATCCGGGCCGTAGCGGTGGACGGGCAGGGCAAACGAAGCGCCGTATCGACCGCGGTTTACTTTATCGGTTACCAGGACAAGGCGGAGTTCTACCGGAACTACAAGGTGATCTCCCTAGCGGTGGAACCGGGCGACTTGTTTGATCCGGCACGCGGCATCTATATCCTGGGGAATACCTTTGACGAGTGGCTGCACAGCGACGCATTTGACCCGACGCTGGACGAGTGGCTGATTCCCGGAAACTACCTGAACCGGGGACGGGAATGGGAACGGCAGGCACGGATGCAGATCTTCGACGGGGGAAACGAGGTGTTTTCCGGCGAGGTCGGCATCCGCATCCACGGAGGCGCCAACCGGGACAGCGAGCAGAAGAGCTTCAACGTCTATACCCGGAAGGAATACGGGACGACGGTCATCGACTATGACCTGTATGACGGGGAAAACATCAGCGAGGTGGAGGATGAACCCATTACCAAGTACGACAGCTTCATCCTCCGGAACTGCGGGAATGACAGCAAGTTTTCCCGGATCCGGGACCACCTGATCCAGGGCCTGGTATGGGGCAGGAACTTTATCACCCAGGCGATGACGCCCTGCCTGGTGTTCATCGACGGGGAATTCTGGGGACAATACGAAATCACGGAAAAGCTGACCGATGACTTTATCCGTGACCACTTTGGCATCAAAAAGAAGAACGTGGTCCTGATGAAGAATGACGAGGTCGAGGAAGGCACCGAGGAGGACGGGCAGGCGTTCGCGGCGTTCGGCGACTGGATCCGGGAGAAGGATTTCTCCGATGAGGAAGCCTACCGGCAGCTGGAGGAACAGGTGGACCTCGACGGCCTTGCGGAATATATCACCGTCGAGTTCTATATCTGCAACTGGGACTTCGGCCAGAACAACTTCTCCTGTTGGCGGGCCCGGGAAACGGATCCGGGCAACGAATGGGCGGACGGGAAATGGCGGTTTATCCTCTACGATACCGAATACAGCACCGGGCTTTACGGGACGGTGAAGCCCGATGAAAACGCCATCGAGCGGCTCCGGGAAGCGGGAGGCTTCATCAGCAACCTTTTCTTCGCCGCGATGGAGAACCCGGAATTCCGGGCAAAATTCGCGGACACCTATGACGACCTGACCACTTCGGAATTCGCGGACAACCTGGTCCGGGATGCCGTGATGGAGCTATACGGCCAGAATGTGGATGCCATCCTGGCAACCTATGACCGCTTCTGGCCCACCTGGCCGGGCGGACCGAACGGGGCGAACGTCCTGATGTCCCAGGTGCAGGACATCCTGAATTTCTTTGAAGAGCGGCGGCAATATTCCGATGAGCATGTGGCAAAGCTGCTGTCCGAGTACCGGTAACGGAACGGCCCTCCCGGGAAGGCTGCACGGTTCGGAAGGGAACCTGCAGGATCCGGCGGGGCGGATGGAGGGACAACCAGATGAACGCACTGGAAAACAGGAACCGGAAAATCATTGACGCTGTCATCCGGAAGGAACAGGCGGTATGCCCGGGGTCGATCGCACTGATCGGAATCTACGGATCTTTTCAGACGGGAGATATCCATCCGCTGTCGGACCTGGACCTGCTGATCCTGATCAATGATGACCGGGGATGGCAGCTGGGAAAAGCTTTTATCCAGGAAGACCTGGGTGTGGGACATGATATCTACTGCACAAACTGGGAAAGCCTGCGGCAGGACGCCGAATACGAGCATCCCCATATCTCAAAACTGATGGATTCGCAAATCGTGTACTGCGCGGATGAAAAGTACAGAGAAGAACTGGAAACGCTCCGGGAACAGGTGCGGAGGAAACTGGCGGAACCCTTCGGAGAAGAGGATTACCGGAAGGCGGAAAAGGAACTGAAAGAGGCGCGGTGCTGTTTCGCGGATGCCATGACGGCAGAAGAGCTGAACGATGTCCGCCGGAGCGCTGGCGGCGCAATCTACTTTGCGGAAAACGCCATTGCGCTGCTGAACAAAACCTATTTCCGCAAAGGCGTCAGCCGGCGCTATGAAGAGCTGGAAGCCATGGAGAAAAAACCTGACAATCTTTGCGGAATGATTGAAAGCGTGCTGGCGGCAACAACCGTAAATGGCCTGAAGGAGCAGCTGACGCTGCTGATGAAGGGACTTGATTCCTGTTTCCGCCAGGTAAGGCGGCAGCTCCCGCGGGAAAGAAAGCCCGCCGGTGCGGACACGCTGTCCGGAACCTATGAGGAAATGTTCTCCAACTGGCACGGGAAGATGGTGCAGGCAGCGGAAAAGGGGGACCGGCACCTGGCGTTTATGAGCCTGGAAAGCCTGAATGAGATGCTGAATGATATCAGCAGCGAGGTGGATATCGGGACGCACGATGTCCTTTCCGCATATGATCCCGGGAACCTGCGGAAGACAGCGGATGGGTTTGAAACAATCCTGAGAGATTATCTGCAGGTATATGACAGAGCGGGAATAAAGGCAAACCGTTTTCCCGGTATTGATGCCTTTATTGCCTCCTACCTGGAATCACGGGAAACCTGATGTACCGGGAACTTTTGAACGTCATCACTGAATGAGTATGATTCTTTGGAGAGGCCATGCAGAAAATTCAGAGCATTGATTTTGGAGACAAAAAATCCGCAAATGAAAATCTTTAGAAATACAATGAATTATCCAGAAATTCTCAGGAAAACAGACTAAGAGGGACAAAAAGCATACAGTCGCCGGATAACGGAGTAAATCGGCCAATCTTAAGTTTGACTTTCTTTGATC
>JAFRTK010000065.1 GCA_017427165.1 Clostridia bacterium | reverse complement strand
GTTCACGGCATGCCGGAGGAGCAGCAGCGCTGGTACGCCATCAAGGTGTTCGAGCGGGATGACAAGGTACTGGAGCAGCTGAATATCGCGCCTGAGACGATGAAGCATATTGAATCCGACATCGCCGCTGCCGAAAAGGAGCTGGATGACGACGCGGAAAGCATCATTACCAACGAGCGCTATGTGTATATTGCCCAGGTGATCAAATCCTGTTACCGTAAGCACAACGCGGGCAGCCTGAGTGCTTCCGACAAAATCGACAAGGTGGTCACCAACCGCTGGCTGGGCCTGCCGATTTTTGCCGCGGTGATGTTCGTGGTGTACTGGATTGCCATGGTGGCCGTGGGCGCTCCCGCGACCGACTGGGCAAATGACGGCCTGTTCGGCGACGGCTTCCATCTCTTTGGCAACGGCACCGCCCAGTATGAGGAAGCGGCGGAACGCTACGGCGATACGGACGCGGTTATCGAAGCGTTCGCAGAGCAGTACGGTGTGGAAATTGATGAGGAAGAACCGGAAGGATCACTGAAGGCCCTGCTGGAAGCGGTTCCGGAAGACGCGAGCGTGACCTACATCACCCAGGATGAGGAAACGCTGGAAACCGAGGAACACCCGGAGACCGGAAAAGCGGACCTGCAGGCCGCGGTGGATGAGTTCCTGAGCACCGAGGAAGGCTACAAGACCGAAGCAGGCGCGCCGGATCCGGCAGCCTACGGCACGTGGGTGCCCGGTATTCCCGTCCTGGTGGAACGGGGACTGGACGCGGCGAACGCGGCGCCCTGGCTGAAGGGTCTGATCCTGGACGGTATTGTGGCCGGCGTGGGCGCGGTGCTGGGCTTTGTGCCCCAGATGCTGGTGCTGTTCTTCCTGCTGGCGTTCCTGGAAGCCTGCGGCTATATGGCGCGTATCGCCTTTGTGCTGGACCGGATCTTCCGCAAGTTCGGCCTGTCCGGCAAGTCCTTCATTCCGATGCTGATCGGCGTCGGCTGCGGCGTGCCCGGTATCATGGCCTCCCGGACCATTGAAAATGAGCGCGACCGGCGGATGACCATCATGACGACGACCTTTATTCCCTGCGGGGCAAAGGTACCGTTCATCGCCATGATCGCCGGGGCGATCTTCGGCGGATCCCCCTGGGTATCCACCAGCGCGTACTTCATCGGTATGGCGGCCATCGTCATCAGCGGCATCATGCTCAAGAAAACCCGCCGGTTCGCCGGTGAACCCGCTCCCTTCGTTATGGAGCTGCCCGCCTACCACTGGCCGACGCTGGGGAACGTCCTCCGGTCCATGTGGGAGCGCGGCTGGAGCTTCATCAAAAAGGCCGGCACCATCATCCTGCTTTCCACCATCCTGGTGTGGTTCCTGAGCCGCTTCGGCATTGTGGACGGCGCCTTCCGGATGCTGGAGGAAGAGGAACTGGAGATGTCCATCCTGGCCCGGGTCGGCAGCGTGATCGCCTGGATCTTCGCGCCCATCGGCTTCGGCACCTGGCAGGCCACGGTGGCTTCCATCACCGGCCTGATCGCCAAGGAGAACATCGTCGGCACCATGGGTATCCTGTACGGCGGCACCCAGGCCTATGCCAACCTGGCAGCATCCTTCACCGGTATCGCGGCATACTCCTTCCTGGTGTTCAACCTGCTGTGCGCTCCGTGCTTCGCGGCCATCGGCGCCATCCGGCGGGAGATGAACAATGCGGGCTGGACCTGGTTTGCCATTGCGTATCAGTGCATCTTCGCTTATGCGGTCAGCCTGATGATCTATCAGTTCGGCGGGCTGTTCACCGGCAATGTCAGCGTGCCCGGCCTGATTGCGGCGCTGGCGGTCCTCGGCGGAATCATCTATATGCTGTTCTTTAAGAAGTATCAGGAAGCGACCAGACTGACCCGGAAGGTGTGAGGATATGCTTCAGGGAATCGCGGAAAATGCCGGAACCATTATCATCAGCCTGGCACTGCTGGGCCTTGTGATCGGAATTATCATCCGGCTGCGCAAGGATAAAAAGCAGGGGAAATCCTCCTGCGGCGGCAGCTGCGGCCATTGCCCGATGGCCGGAACCTGCCATAAAGCGTCATAACATGCGGGAGGCGCGGGACTTTTTGCCCGCGCCTCCTGTTTCGTGAAAGGGGAAAACAGCAATGATCAAAACCACCGTGCAGGTATCGGGAATGACATGCGGCATGTGCGAGGCCCATATCAACGATGCCGTCCGTTCCGCGTTTTATGTGAAGAAAGTGACTTCCTCGCGGACCAGAGGGACCACCGAGATCCTGACAGAAACACCGCTCAGCCATGAAAAGCTCCGCCAGGCGATCGGTGCGACGGGATACGTGGTTCTGGGCATCCGTGAGGAGATTGTACAGAAAAAGCCGCTGTTCGGGTTTCTTCGCGGAAGGAATAACTGAAAAAAGAAGCCGGATATTCCGGCTTCTTTTTATGACAGCTTCAGCAGGATGTGTTCCTGCGTGAGGTCATGATACAGCTCGCAGTTCCGTTCGCTGACATCGGCCAGGCAGACGATGCCCTTCAATTCTTGTCCCCCGGGGATCCCGGAGATCAGATCCGGCGCCTGTTTCAGCAGGTCCGGCCGGAAATGAACGGTTTTGTTCCCCGGGAATACAGCCATATAGAGGATCTGGGCTTCCACGAGATCCTGGAAAATATGGCTGCCGTAGGACAGTTCGGGATTGTAGC
>JAFRTK010000064.1 GCA_017427165.1 Clostridia bacterium | reverse complement strand
CGCGGCAGGAGCTGCAGTCGGAGCCGTTGCCGGGGCTGCAGCCGCAGCCGTCTCCGCCGCGGGGGCTTTTTCCCCGCCCTGTGCCCCGTTCAGGGCAGCCAGGGTTTTCTTCCCGGCCAGGCCGTCTGCCGACATCCCGTTTTTCCACTGGAATCTCCGGACCGCTTTTTCGGTTTTGTTGCCAAAAATGCCGTCCGCTGTGCCTTCGAGGTAGCCCAGGTCAATCAGCTTCTGCTGCAGGGCTTTCACTTCCTCCCCGCGGGATCCGTTGTAAAGGGTGGAAGGATCCAGTGCCAGCGCCGGCACCGTCATGGCCATGCACAGGCAGATGGCCAGAAGGGAAATCATCAGCTTGCTTCCGAATGCAAATCGTTTCATCTTACCGTCCTCCTCCGGTATCCGGTTTCCGGCTGTTCACTCTCCAATGAACCGCCTTGTTTGGTTATCCGGATTATAGCATTTTATTACAAAATTGTAAACAGTTTTTATCTATTTTTAATCTTTTTATTTCACATTTCCGTAATATTTTTGCATTCATTTCATCTATATAGATCAGTGCAAAATCAAGGTCCAATTTACGCCAACCCGCGTTCCTGAACAAGGGGACGGTTTTGCTCGTTCGATCCGCGCTTTCAGTTTGTTGGCAATTGTTTCATTCAATAATCTATTGCATCCGGATCGAACTACAGAACCGTCCCCGACGTTCTGGAAAAGCCAATTCTGCTTTCCTTTCCCCCTCACATCTGCACATTTCCGCTGATCACCGCGGATTCCAGGCTGCCGGCCAGTGCGGCACCAGGCTGGAAAAGCCTCTTTTTTTCTTTCTCCCTTTCAGTTTCCGCCTTCCGGCGGTATAATCATATGTATATGGAATCACCGTGTGCCGGGCAGGCAGCCTGCCGGTCCGCGGATCACGGGTTGGGAGGTGGAAAATCATGCGCAGGTACAGGCGGCAGGTGCTGGTGCTCCTGGGAATCCTCCTGGCCGCGCTGACCGCTGCCCGCCTGCTGGCCGGAAACACCTTCCGGGCTTCCGTCCCGTGGCCCGGTTCTCCCGGGGATCCCCTGCCCGAAATCCAGGTGGAGGAAACAGAAAACGCCCGGGTGGAAAACCTGTCCCTGCAAAACGGCTGCCTCACCTTTGATGTCGTTCCGCTGAATACCGGCAATGTCACCGTAACCGTTCCGGGACCGGACGGCGAGGCGGTCGATACCCTGTTCCTGTTCGTCTCCCGCACCGGCACCGTCTCCAGCCTGGAAACCGGCGAATTCCCCGGCGATCTTGCGGTCATGGCGCTCATCACCCTGTTCCTGTTCCTCATCAGCGCCATGATGCTCCACGGCTTCCTCACCGCGAAGGGGCCGGAGCTCTATGCCTATTCCACGATGTTCTACATCGGCTTCTTCTTTTTCGCTCTGATCACGGCAATCACCATGGCCGGAGCCGCCCTGAACCATTTGATCCATCCGGATTCATATTCCTTGCGGTATGTCTACGACAAGCTGGGCAGTACCCCGGGCTTTTCCCTCCTCTGCAGCCTTCCCCTGCTTCTCGCCTTTTCACTGGCCCTCGCCGTCAGCAATATCGCGCTGTTGCGCCATAACCGTCCCCGGTTTCAGAATGTCCTGGGCCTGCTCCTCAGCGTGCTGATCATCAGCGGGGCCGTCTTCTGCTTCTGGCTGGTATTTATCCGGGATTTCTCCGGATCCCTCCTGGAATACCGGATTGACAACACCGTCCGCAACGTCTGCTGCGCGGCCTTTGTCTACTTTGAGTGCATCCTGGCCGGGGCGGTCATCTGCGGAATCCGGGCCGCCCGGCACCGGGTTCCGCCGGGGCGGGAGGTCATCATCGTCCTGGGCTGCTGGTTCCGGCCGGACGGCACGCTGCCGCCGCTGCTCCGCGGCCGGGCGGACCGTGCCGTCGAATACTGGCAGGACACCCTCGAAAAAACCGGCCGCGAGGCGTACATCATCCCCTCCGGAGGTCAGGGCCCGGATGAGCCCATGCCGGAGGCCGAAGCCCTCCGGGCATATCTCATCCGCCGGGGCATCCCGGAAAACCGGATCCTCCCGGAAACAAAGTCCGCCAGCACTTACCAGAACCTGCTCTTTTCCCGCCGCATCATGGCGGAAAACAGCCTGCCCCTCCGCTGCGTCTATGCCACCACGAACTACCATGTGTTTCGCAGCGGCATGTGGGCGGCCCGGGCCGGCCTGGATGCGGAAGGCATCAGCAGCCGCACCAAATGGTGGTTCTGGCCCAATGCCTTCATGCGGGAATGTATCGGCGTCATCGCCAGCCGCTGGAAGCAGGAACTGGTCCTGCTGCTCGGCCTCACGGCATTCTTCGCGTTTCTGTCCATGACCCTCATCGGATAATCCTTTCGTTCTTTCCTGCAGGCCGCCGTCCGCTTGACGGCGGCCTGTATTTTGCTTGACTCTTTTCAATTAATTGGTACAATATAAACAGTACAATCCGAGTGCGAAATATGTGATTTTTCAAATCGAAATACGAAAGGATGATCCATATGAAAAAGTTCATAAGCGTATTGATTGCGGCTGTGCTTCTTGTGCTGGCGGTTTCCGCGGCTGTGGCGGAAAGCCAGGGAACCACCATGTACGTCAAAACCCCGAACGGAAAAGCCCTGAACGTCCGCTCCAGCATGAGCTCAGCGGATGACAGCAATGTCATCGGCTCCCTGCGCTACGGTTCCAAGGTTATCACCTACGGCGGCAAAGACGGCTGGCTGATGATCGACTACGGCAACGCCACCGGATACATCATGGCCAAATACCTGGTCAAGGAAAAGCCCGCTCCCTACGACGGCTCCTCCTCCGGCAGCTCCGGAGCGAAAAAAGCGGGTTCCTTCAACGTCAAAGAGGCGACCAACGTCGCCCAGCTGAACTCGCTGGCCGCTTCCGCAAAGTTCGTCACCCCCTATACCGTAACCGTTCACCCCACTACAGCCAAAGGCTCGGTTTACGTCCGCTGGTTCCCCACCAAGAATGCGGAAACCCTGCTGACCCTCGCCGACGGTTATGAGCTGACCGTCATTTCCGAGCTGACCGACTGGTACCAGGTCTCCGATCCGGAAACCGGCAAAGTCGGTTTTGTGTACTACACCTACGTCAAATAACCTCATGGATCATGGAAGGCCGTCCCGCCGGGGACGGCCTTTTTCGTTCCGTGTTCATCTGTGCCGGAGGATCACCGCCGGCGCTGCCGCGATCCCGTACCGCCGCCCGGCGCGCGCCAGCGTTTCCCGGATCCGCAGGGGAATCACCAGGTCCGCCCGCCGGCGGATCATGCCGCCGGCTTCCTCCTGCAGCAGCACCGGCATCGGGGGCCGGGGCACCGGGAAGATTCCGGCTTCGCGCAGAATGCGGCGGGGATACCCGCTGCCATCCAGGTACAGGAAGGTGCGGATCCGCCGGGCGTTCCATTCGCTTTCCGGCCCGTAACATACCAGCACCAGCCGGTACGGCATGAAGGATGTCACCGCGGGAACCGCGGTCCCCGCTTCCGGGTTCTCCGCCGCGGCCGCCGTGTATCCGGCGTCCGGGGCGCTCTCCGACAACAGGTCATAGTAAATCACGTTCTCGCTCCGGGAAATCCGCGGAGGGCTCTCTCCCTCCGGCGTCACCGGGCGGATCATTCCGGAAGCCTCCCGGGATTCCGGCGTCATCTCCAGGCAGGCGCACAGGGCGCGGTATACCGCGCGGCGGATTTCATCTGTCATTACGTTTTCCTCCCGGCTGTTTTCAGCCCTGGCCGTCCTTTTCCGTCTCCACGGCCGCCGCCCGGAAGAACCGGAACGGCGCCCAGTCCTGCAGGCTCACCAGCTTCCAAGTCTTCCCGCCCCAGGCGATCCGGTCGGCGCCGGTCCAGGCGTCCCCGCCGCTGTTTTCGCCCAGGGAAAGCGGGAACACGGTATAAATCATAATATGGTTTTCATGGTGCTCCTCCTCCGGGAGGAGTTTCAGCGTCTCCGCCCTGCCGGGCTGGATGCAGCCGGACGCGGAAAACACCTGCGTGGTCTCCGAGGTCATTCCCTGCGAAATCCGGTATGCCGGGCGGATCACCCGGAAAGGGGTGCTGCCCAGCTCCGGGTCCGAAAGCGCCCGGGTTATATCCATCATGGGGTCTCCTTTCACTTTTTGGTTATTTCATAGTCAAAGTCATCGTACAATTCCCCGGTGTCGTAAAGGGGTTTATTGAACCCCTTTCCCTCCACATGCACCGGCTTTTGGGATGAAAAATTCCGGATCCATCCGCCTTCCACGGTCAGCGGCGCGTTGGGCGGCGGGACGCCGGCGTCAATATACGCCCGTATGGCGTCCGCGCCGGCCTCTCCGGCCTTTTCAAGGGCAGCCTGCACCGCCTGCCGGTCCCCCGCGTTGGCGGCGGATGCCGCTTCCCGCAGTTCCCAGCCGACGGCCTCCCGGGCTTTTTCCGCGCTGAGTGCCGGAAGAATGACCGGGCGCGCGGGAATATGCGCGCCCGGGGCCCCGTGCTCATGCAGCGCCATGAGCCAGCGGCTCCTTTCGGAAGCACTTGACGTGAGGCCGACGTCCACCTTGGTCCTGTTTAAAAAACGGATGCATTCCAGCCGCTTCCGCGCCTGGCCCGCATCCTCGGTGAATGTGATTTTCATGGAATATACCTCGTGCCGGGATACAGCCGCAACAGGCCCAGCAGCTGGATTCCCCAGGCGGTTTCCGAAAGGTCCGCAAAGCCCGCCGCCTGTCCGGCGGAAGCGTTTTCCGCGTAGGTCACGGAAACCTCGCCCACCTTCCGGGAGGCAATCCGCTGCAGGGCGGTTTTCCCTGCCGCGGCGGCCGCCTGCGGCCCGGCGCCGCTTTCCGGCTGCGCCAGGGCATACAGGGTCAGCCGGTGCGCCGTGTACAGGCGCCGGGCTTCCTCCGCGTCCTCCGGCTCCATGCCGGCAAACAGGCCATTGGCCCGGGAAACCGTTTCCCGCAGCGCAAAGGCCGGGGTAAAGGATTCAAACTGCGGATACCAGGAGAGGAAGGAAGCCTCCGTCATTTTGCCTCACCGTTTTCCGCGGCAGGAGCCTCCGCAGCGGGAACCACCGCATCCGGGGCGGCCTTTCCCCGGCCTTTGCGGACCGGGATCTCCGGTTTTTCCGCCTCCGCCTTTTTGCCGGAGGCGTCCGTTCCCT
>JAFRTK010000063.1 GCA_017427165.1 Clostridia bacterium | reverse complement strand
TGAGTATCCTGTCCGCATAAGGAGGACGGGCATATGGATCGTGTGAAGCTTTTCCGGGAATATACAAGGGAACTGGAATTCCATCTGGCGGTGCTGAACCAGTCGGACTGCTGCCAGTGCGGGATCAATGAATCCCAGTGTTTCCTGATTGTGGAGATCGGCCGGAAGCCCGGAATCTGTGTGAAGGAGCTTGCGGAGATTGTCGGCCTGGATAAAAGCGGAATCAGCCGGGGTGTGGAGGAACTGGTCCGGAATGGCTATGTGAACCGGGACCCCTCCCGGGAGGACCGCCGCTGTGTTGTACTGTCCCTTACGGAGAGCGGGCAGGCCCGGTTTGACCGGATCGAAAATGATATGCACGCGAAGTTTGCGGCTGTCCTGTCCCGGATTGATCCGGAAAAACAGCAGCAGGTGCTGGAAGCGCTGGAAATCTACAACGAGGCATGCAGGAAGGCGGAACAGGCATAAGATGACAAGAAAAGAAAAAGCCCTGGACTATTTCAGCCGGGGTTTCCACTGCTCCCAGGCGGTCCTGGCTTCCTGTGCGGATTTATGTTCCCTGACCGAGGAGCAGGCGCTGAAGCTCGGGGCGTGCTTCGGAAGCGGGATGCGGAAGGGTGAGGTGTGCGGGGCATGCTCCGGGGCACTGATGGTCCTGGGTTCCCTGTACGGCCAGCACGATATTTCCGATACGGAAAGCCGGCAGGCCGCCAACGAGGTGAATGACGCGATGATGCGGGGATTTGCGGAAGCCTGCGGCTCCTATGTGTGCAATGACATCCTCGGCTGTGACGTTTCCACGCCCGAAGGCGTACAGTATGCCAGGGGAAACAATCTGTTCAGGGAACGCTGCCCGAAGATGGTGGCAGCGGCAATGGACGTGCTGGAAAAGATCCTTCAGGAAAGAAAATAGTTTTTCTTCATTTACCCGGGGATGAGAACCGCTCAGAGGCGGTCCCCGGGAATGGCAATATCCAGGTCCCGCTGCTGTTCATTCCAGAGCGCATAGGCCTTTCCCCATGTATCCAGGGCAAAAGGCCTTCTTTCGTCCCCGATGTTTTTCGCGTATTCCGCCACCGAGGACAGAAAATAGAAGATGTGCTCCCGGGCCAGGGCCAGTTCCCGGATGATGACCCGGCTCCAGATATTGGCTTCCCGGAACTGCCCGGTCTGTGTCAGGGTGCGGATGTAGGCGGCTTTGTCGAACGGCACCCGGATTTCCTCGATACTGACCTGCCCGGCGTCCGTGATTTCCAGGACCGTATAGGGTACACTGTTCCGGAGTCCGTCCAGCGGCAGGCCGCAGGAGCCGGGATTGATGAGGTATATTCCCGCGTCCCTGTCCCGGTAGGACCACTGGATATGGGAATGCCCGAAGATATACACTCCTCTTTCAAGCTTTGAGACGGATTCCAGGAAGGCGGGATCCTGCTCCCGCTCTCCGGCCATGTCCGCCAGGATTCGGACCGGATCGGCATCCGGCATCTTGTTCCTCTCCGCTACGGTGCAGGAGTTCCAGGTAAAAAACGCGTGCGTGCCGATAAAATCCACGGAGGAGTGGGCCATATGAACCCGGACTCCGCCGCATTCAAAGTCAGCGGTATGCGGCAGGGAAAGTACATATTCCAGGTTTTCCCGCCGGATGTTCTGGTAGGTCCAGTAGGAAATCTGCATCTGGCCGTCCGTCCACTGCGACGGGTCTTTTCCATCCAGGTCTTCGAGGTATTTCTCTTCATTTCCCCGGATGACCGTTTTTTCCGGAATCTCCCGGATCATGGTGAGGCATTCGTCCGGCCGGGGACCGCTGATGCAGTAATCCCCGGCAAACAGGAAATGCGTGATTCCCCGGCTTTCAGCGTTTTTCAGCACGGCCTGCAGGGCCGGGCAGTTTCCATGTATATCGGCAATAACGGCGTATTTCATGCTCCCTCCGGGTGCGTGTTTTTATTCTTCATCGGAATTCTTCCGGCGCTCGGCACTGTTGAGCCAGCTGCTGTACCGCCACTGGGCTTCCCGGCTTTCCGCCTTTTCCCGCCAGGCTTCGGTATCCGCGCAGATCGCGAGCATTTCATCCACGATCATTTCCACACTGCCGGGCTTTGCCTGGTACAGGTATGAGGCCATGCGGTCAATGGCTTTGGGGCTTTTCAGCTGCTGCGCCAGCAGGCCGGCGAATTCCTCCGGAAATCCCAGTGATACCACTGCTGAGGTAAGCCGGTCCCTGGCCCGGGCCCAAATCCGCTGATTCTCTGTCATCGTCTGTCCTCCGGGGTATGGTTCAGTATCCATGCGAATGCTTTGGCAGTCCGGATGTCCGCGTCCCGGAAATGGTTTCCGGGATTCCATTCCAGGGTACACGGGATTCCCTGCGCTTTCAGGATTCCTTCGGCTTCCCGGATCCGGCTGCCGACAGCCGCCATCACCGGGTTTTTCGTTTTCTCCTCCCGGTCGCCCAGGCTCAGGTAAACTGCTTTGCTTTGGATCCGGTTCGCCTCCATGTATTCCGTAAAGCCTGGGAACCAGACGGACGGCGATGCGGCGGCTACCCCGGTGAACCGGTCGGTCCGGTAGGCTGCCCACAGGGCGAACAGGCCGGCCAGGGAATATCCGCCGATATAACAGGCCTTGCCCTCGGGGCACAGCGGCAGGATTCCAGCCAGGAAATCCGCGGCGCCGTCCCTGAAGCCTTCTTTTCCGAATACGGCCGGGGCGGTCCAGGGGGAAAGGTCCCGGTTCCAGTCCGGCACCCGGACGGCGATCATCCGGAAGTCCGCGTCCGTCAGTTCCCTGATGGTTTTCACCTCATTCTCAATGCCTTCCAGGTCATGGCTGTCCACCGGCTGGATCAGGACATTCGGTGCGGACTCAGTGCCAAACAGATACGTTTCCATGAATGCTTCCTTTCCGTCGGAATCAGGTAAGGGTCAGTCTTTGCATGGCCTTCCTGCCATCGATTATACCAAAAACCCGGAGGCGGATGAAGCGCTCCGGAACGGAATTCAGGGTTCGGGCAGGCCCTGCGGGGCCGGGGGCTCCGCTTTCCGGATTTCGCTGGCCATGGCGGAGCCGATAATCATTACGGCGCCGAGGATGTTCAGGGGAGTCAGCGGCTCCCGGAGCAGGAACGCGGAGAACAGCAGCGCGGAAACGGGATCGATATAGCTCAGGATGGCCACGGTCTGCACGCGCAGGCCGTCCATGCTGCCGAAATACAGGGTATAGGCGGTTCCCGTGTGGACGATGCCGACCACCAGGACCAGGGCAGCCGCGGAAAGGCTGAAGCCCTCCGTGGGGAAACCGCCGGTCAGGAGCAGGTACGGCACCATGGCCAGCCCGGCGGAAAGCAGCTGGATGGATGTTTTCCGGTACGCGTCGATTCCCGGGATTTTCTTGTTCAGGATGACAATGAACGCATACAGCACCGCGGCGCCGAGCCCCAGCAGGATTCCGGGAATGCTGACTACGTTTTCCCCGCTGCCGCCGGCCACACCGGAAACCAGCACCATGCCGGCAATCGCAACGGCGGCGCAGACGGCTTTCTTTACGGTCATCCGTTCCCGGAAGGTTATGGGGGACAGCAGGATTACGATGGTCGGCGCCATGTAATAGCAGAGCGTGGCGATTGCGACCGTTGTGTGATTATATGCTTCGAAGAGCAGCATCCAGTTGGCGCCGATCATCGCGCCGGAAACCACCAGGATCAGCAGGTCGCGGCATGAGAGTCTCCCCGTATTCCTTTTTCCCTTCAGCCGGACCAGGAGGAGGATGCAAAGGCCGCCGATGATTCCGCGGGCGCAGGCCAGGAAGGCGGAGGGCAGCGGAATGAACCGGCGGAAAACGCCGATGGTGCCGAAAATCAGCATGGAGGAAATCATCATCCATATGGATTTGTGATCGTTTGTTTTCTGCTCCATGTCGTCTTCTCCGCTTGCACCGGCCGGTTTGGTTTTTCAGTCTCTCTGAGAGCATCATCTTACCAGAATTTGCCCGGTAAAAAAAGATGCCGCTGCCTGGGGTGCAACGGAAAAACAGGGCTGGAAATTCCCGGAAGGCCGAAAAGTCCGGTTTTTGTTTCAGTTTTCACCATTTCATGATATGATGATAGCCAATAACCGGCATGAATAAGCGGAGGTTCAGGATGATCAGTCAGCTTCAGGGGAAAAAAGTTCTCTTTTTTGATATCGGGTATACGCTGGATATGCCTGCTTCTGGGGACTGGATGTTTACGAATTTGTTCCTCCGGGAAGCCGGGGATCAGCTGAAGGAGCATACGGACGCTGAAATCAGCCGTGCCCGGGATGCCGGCCTGCGTTTCCTTACGGAGAACCACCTGGTGACGGGTGTGGATGCGGAGTGCGCGCAGTTCCGGCAGTACTATTCCATCATTTCGGACGAACTGGGCCTCGGCCTGTCCGGGGAACAGCTGGACCGGGCTGCCCGGGACCGTTCTTACAATATGGACAACTATATTCCATACCCCGGAATCCAGGAAGTGCTGGAAACGCTCAGCAAAACACACCGGCTCGGCCTCATCTCCGACACCTGGCCGAGCGTGGACAAACAGCTGGAGCATATCGGGGTGGATCGGTATTTCTCCTTCCACACGTACAGCTGTGAGCTGGGGGTATTCAAGCCGGACCGCAGGATGTACCTGGACGCCCTGGCAAAGGGCGGCGTTCCGGCGGAAGAAACGGTTTTTATCGATGACAGTGTCCGGAATCTGGACGGGGCTGCAGAGCTGGGCATCACACCGATCCTGATCGCGGCCAATCCGGCGGCGGATGTGGAGACCCGCCACCTGAAGATCCATGACCTGCGGGAACTGATCCGGGACTGAGAAAAAACGGAAGGAAGTGCCGATATGGGATACCGGTATTGCCTGTTTGACCTGGACGGTACACTGACGGATCCGGGGATCGGCATCACGAATTCCGTGATGTACGCGCTGGAGAAATTCGGGATCCATGTTTCGGACCGGGCGGAACTGTTTTCCTTCATCGGGCCGCCGCTGGGGGAATCCTTCCGCAGGCAGTTCGGGTTTTCCGAAGAGCAGGCGCAGAAGGCGGTTGAGTATTACCGGGAGTATTTCCGGCCGAAGGGCATATTTGAAAACAGTGTTTATGAAGGAATCCCGGAGCTGCTGAAAAAGCTGCGGGAGAACCATATTACAGTCGCCCTGGCAACGTCCAAACCGTATGAGTTTGCGGTCCGGATCCTGGAGCACTTTGAGCTGAAGCAGTACTTCGATTATATCGGCGGCGCCACGATGGACGGGCGCATCAGCAAAAAGGCGGATGTAATTGCCCATCTCCTGGATGAATTCGGGAATGTGGATAAAGCGGAGGTCCTGATGATTGGCGACCGGGCGCAGGATGTGGAAGGTGCCAGGGCCAACGGCCTGCACAGCGCGGGCGTGCTGTGGGGATACGGATCGGCGGAGGAGCTTCAGGGTGCCGGGGCGGATTACCTGGCCGCGAAACCGGAAGAACTCCTGCGCATTGTGTAACCCCGGATACAGACGAACCAGGGGAGGGAGGAAAGTATGGAGAAATTCTATTTTGAAATCCCGGGCATCAGCCGGAAGGAAGACGCGATTGACTATATCCGGGAGTTTCTGGAATACGGTTCTGAAATCAACGGAGCCGGCGGACTGCACCGCTTCCTGGACGACTATGAGGGATGGCTGAAAAAGCTGGACCTGGATTATACCATGGTTCCCGACGAGGAGAGGGTACCGGCCCGGACGTATTTCCTGGTGCGGGAAAGCGATTCCCGGATTATCGGGATGATCAATATCCGCCTGGCGCTCAATGAGCGGCTCAGCCACTACGGCGGACATATCGGATACAGCATCCGGCCGACGGAACGGGGAAAGGGATACAACAACATCAACCTGTACCTGGGCCTGAAGGTCTGCCGGAAATACGGAATTGAGCGAATCTTTATGGATGCCGACCTGGAGAATCCTGCTTCCTGGAAGACGATGGAAGCCTTCGGCGGAGTGCGGATCCGGGAATACTATGACGATGTCAACGCGCACTGCACTGTGGTGGACTACAGCATTGACGTTAACCGGGCGCTGGACAGCCATCCGGAATATGAGGAGCGGATTATCCCGAAGGATTTCGAGTGATCCGTTTCGCAGCGAACGATAACAGATCAGGATGGAAAACGGAAATGGACAACGTATTTGAACAGGTCGAGAAGAATATCGACAACCTTGTGCTGAACAACGTGGACTGGACGGCATCCGCCACGAAAGAGGAGCTGGATGCGGCCAGGGATGGCCGGCTGGTCCTGCGGTTCTGGGACCGGGAAATCCCGCGGGAATGGCTGAAGGATATCCGGGGGAAGCGGGTGCTTTGCCTGGCAGGAGCCGGCGGCCTGCAGGCGCCGCTGTTTGCCTGCGCCGGGGCAAAGGTAACGGTGATCGATATTTCCGCCGGAATGCTGGAAAAGGACCGGGAAATCGCGGCCAGGGAGAACCTGCCGATTGAAATCGTGAAGGGGAATATCTGCGACCTGTCCATGTTCGCGGATGAATCCTTTGACCTGATATTCAACCCGCCGTCCCTGATGTATATTCCGGATGTCAGCGTGGTTTTCCGGGAATGCTTCCGGGTGCTGGCCAAAGGCGGGGAGTTCATCCTCATGGCGCCGGCGCCCATCAACTATGTATGCGACTGGGTGGAGGATGAACAGGGCGGTTATTACAAAGCGGTTCACCGGATGCCCTGGTGCTCCAGGGACTTTGACGATTCCGGCTGGATTGAGTACGGGCACACCATGGAGGAATACCTGGGCGGCCTGACCGGCAGCGGGTTTGCGGTCACCGGGTACCTGGAATGCCAGGCGGAGGATATCACCGAACTCAATTTCCTGGCCCGGGCAGTAAAACAGACTGGAGAATAAGGAGAAGCCGGATGATTTGCTTTCTGACCAGCAGGACGGATACACCGACAGGAGAACTGGATCCTGCCAATCACTTTGTTGAGGAAATGCGGCGCTGCTTTCCCAGCCCGTGCCGGGCGCTGGATATCTGCTCCAATCCCGACGGATGGGCAGGCATGGACTATTATTCGGGCCTGATCCGGACAAGCTTTGAGGACGCGGGTTTTCAGTTTGAAAGCTTCCGCACCCTGGACAGCCGGAATGAGGAGCAGGCGGCGGAGCTTGTGCGGGATTCCAACTTCATTGTGCTCAGCGGCGGCCATGTGCCGACGCAGAACGCTTTTTTCCGGAAAATCGACCTGCGGGAACTGATGAAGGACTATGACGGAATCGTTGTCGGGATCAGCGCGGGAAGCATGAACAGCGCGGATGTTGTTTACTCCCATCCGGAAGAGGAAGGCGAGGCGGTGGATCCGGATTACCGGCGGTTCCTGCCGGGACTGAACCTGACGAAGGTCATGCTGCTTCCGCATTACCAGAATGAGAAGGATACGTTGCTGGACGGATTGCGGGTGTATGAGGATATCGCCTTCCCGGACAGCATGGGAAGGACATTCTATGCCATTCCGGACGGGAGCTACCTGTTCATTGATTCCGGACGGGAAGAGCTGCGGGGCGAGGCATACATGATCCGGGACGGCGTACTGAGCCGGATTGCGCCGGAAGGCGGCATTACCCGGCTGAATTAAGGGAGAAGAAAAGACCATGCAGAAGATTTATTTTATTTCCGGACCGTGCGGCAGCGGAAAGACCACATTCGCGAACGCGTTTGCCGTGCACCTGGTCCGGCAGGAGCATAAAACGGTTTATCTGATCCACGGGGATGATTTCCACCAGGGATTTATTGAACCGGAGGACAAGGGGTATTTCTTTGTCGGCGGTGAGGCGCACAACCGGGTACTGTGGGAGGTTATTCTGCGCTTCAACTGGGACTGCATCCTCATGACGGCGGAAAAGGCCCTCACGCAGGGAATGGATGTCGTGATCGATTATGTGATCGAGACGGAGCTGCCCCGCGTCCGGGCACTGGCGGAAAAGCTGGACGCGGTGCTGTACTATATCGTGCTGACCGCGGAGGAGGATGAGCTGGAAAAGCGCATCCTGAAACGCGGCGATCCGGACCTGGTGGAACGGGCGAAGTTCCTGAAAAGGGAGCTGGAAGCGATGTTGGAAAACCGGGGCCATCTGGTGGACAACACCGGGAAAACCGCGGAGGACATGATCCGCGGCCTGGCCCCGGAACAGTTCCTTGTGGACCGGAACAGCGGGAACGCGGATTGATCGCTTTCCGGAAAGCGCATATAATGGACAGGTAAGATTCCGGGCCTGATATTTCTGAGAGAAGGGCATATTGTCATGAAAGAACAGTCGCTGAGCATTCTGTTTCCCCGCCAGGATGAGGTGGTTTACCGCCAGCTGCCGGATACGGTGTGGCATGACCTGGGGCTGGATGCCGTTACGGAGAAAGTGGCGCAGCGGCCGGAGGAAGCCGAGCTGATCCGCCGGGTCATGACGAGCC
Source organism: Clostridia bacterium (assembly GCA_017427165.1). GTDB lineage: Bacteria > Bacillota > Clostridia > Christensenellales > Aristaeellaceae > Aristaeella. The sequence continues at coordinate 1,785 of JAFRTK010000063.1, read as the reverse complement.
TGACGGCGGACCCCGCCGTCAGCGCGTTCCGCTGCGATGTTTTCCGGGATATCCTGAAGCATCCGGAAATCCGGGAACGGATGATGAAGCTGCTGCAGCAGGTGAAGACGTTCTATGACTATGGAATTGTCAACCGCGGCGCGGGGGACGAGACCGGCCTCTGGGACCTGATGCACCGGCTGGAGGAGTATCACGACTATATCCTGACGGTGGAAGCCCTGCGGGAATGCCTGTCCGACAAGGACCTTTCCTCCGAAGGGCTCCGCGGCCTGTGGACCGAGGTGGACCGGATCTGCCGGGACAACGGGTTTGCCGCGCTGAAGAAGGATGTGGAGGAGATGCGGCTGACCGCCTCCGACCTGAAGAGCATTACTGTGGGAATCAACCTGAACGACCGCTTTGAGGCGGTGAACATGGGACTGGTTTCCGTGAACAAAAAGCCGTTTACCCGCTCCAGCCTGCTGAAGAACTTTATCAGCGCGGTCTCTCCCCGGGACGATATCCGGGAGGAGGCGGACTGGAACGGAAGCACTTCCTACTATCCGGCCAACGGGGAGAACGGCATGCTGGCAAATGCCGGGAAGGCAATGGAAAGGGCGATCCTGGTACGCAACCCCATCGCCGCGATGTCCATGGCCCGGATTCCGGATGCGGACGGCCTGGCCGGGGTTCCCCGCCAGATGGATTCCGCCGCTTCCATGCTGGCCGGCCGGATCACCCGGCGGCTGAAGGATATGCTGGGCAAATACCTGAATGTGAGCGTGCGGGAAATCGCCGCCCTGATTCCGGAACTCGTGTACTATACCCGCTGGGCGGAATACATCGGAAAATGCACGGAAAAGGGCTGGACCTTCTGCAAGCCGGAAACCTGGCAGGAACCGGGGGACGCTGCGGGAATGGCGGCGGAGGGCTTCTGCAACCTGAAGCTGATCGGCTCGCTGACGCCGGCGGAGGTCACCTTCAATGACCTCGCTTTCGATCCGGAAAAGCGGATCTTTATCCTGACCGGCGCGAACCGGGGCGGCAAAACCACCATTACCCAGGCGGTCGGCCAGCTGTTCCTGCTGGCGCAGGGCGGTATCTCCGTTCCGGCGCAGCGGTTCTCCTTCTCCCCGGCGGACCAGGTGCTGACCCATTTCCCGGCGGACGAGGACAAAACCATGGATCTAGGGCGGCTGGGCGAAGAATGCCAGCGCTTCCGGGAAATGTATTCCGCTTCCACCGGGGACAGCCTGCTGCTGCTCAATGAGACGTTCTCCACCACCTCCTTTGAGGAAGGCTACTATATTGCGGTGGACGCGGTGCGCGCCCTGCTGGACCGGGGCTGCCGCGTGATCTACAACACCCACATGCACAAGCTGGCCTACGACCTGGATTCCGCCATCAACCAGCCGGGCCGGACCGGGAAAGCGGTTTCCCTCGTTGCGGAGACGACGGGCGGAAAGAATTCCTTCCGGGTGCGCGTGGCGCCGCCGGAGGGAAAATCCTTTGCCCGGGATATCGCCGAGAAATACGGGGTCACCTATGAATCCCTGACGGCGGCGAAGCCGGAGCAGGCCGGGGGAATGGCATGAAGACGGGACTGATCATGGAAGGCGGCGCCATGCGCGGCATGTTTACCTGCGGCGTCATGGATGTCCTGATGGAGAACGGCATCACCTTTGACGGTGCGGCCGGGATTTCCGCCGGGGCCTGTTTCGGCTGTAATTTCAAATCCGGCCAGATCGGCCGGCCGATCCGCTACAACAAGGAATACTGCCGGGATCCCCGGTACTGCAGCTTCCG
>JAFRTK010000062.1 GCA_017427165.1 Clostridia bacterium | reverse complement strand
TCCGCTGGAGGCGCTTGATTTTGTAAAGGAGAACCCGGTGGACCTGGCGCTGCTGGACATCGAGATGCCGGAGATGAACGGCATCCAGCTGGCCGGCCGGATCAAGGAAGTCCGCCCGGGAGTCGCCATCATCTTCCTCACGGCCTATTCCCAGTACGCGGTGGACGCGTTCGCCGTGCGCGCGGCCGGATACCTGCTCAAGCCCGTGACCGCAGAGGCGCTGAAAAAGGACATCGGCTATGTGCTGTCCGCCCGGCCGAAGAAGGTGGAAGGGGATATCGTGATCCGCACCTTCGGCAATTTCGACGTGTATGTGAAGGGCGAGCCGGTGCGCTTCAAGTCTGCCAAGGGCAAGGAGCTGCTGGCCTACCTGGTGGACCGGCGCGGCGGGAACGTGACCCGGGCGGAGGCTTTCTCCGTGCTGTGGGAGGACCGGGATTACGACCGCGGCATGCAGAAGTCCTTCGACGTGGTGATCCGCCGCCTGCGGGAGACGCTGCGGGAGTATAAGATAGAAAAAATATTCGAGATGAAACAGGGCACCATGCGGGTATGCCCGGAGCACTTCACCTGTGACGCGTACCTCTTCTACGACGGGGACGTGGACGTGATCAATACCTATCCCGGCGAGTATATGAGCGCCTATTCATGGGCGAGCATGACGGAAAGCTTCCTCACCTGGAAGCTGACCGGGGAACGGTAAAAACATAGAAAAACAAAAATCTCCATAAATTTTTTCCAAAATCTATAAAATTGCACTGTTTTTGTTGGACATCTGATGGACTTTATATGGTATTTTGTTCTTGCGGAAAGCGAAAAGCGATCTACCGGGACCTCGGGGTATCCTTCCGGACGCCCCCTGCAGGAATCGCCCGGCGCAGGGACAAACCGGACGAACAGGAGGTTGCGAAGTGAAATTCCGGAATGCGGCGAGGGGTGTACGGACGATCTTCATGGCGGAGAAATTTGAGCTGACCACAGCTCTGGTCATGGCCGCCATGGTCATAGCGGTCCAGTTTGCCCGCATAACCGAGACGTACGGATACTCCGCAGAAACCGACGCCCTCCGGATTGAATCCATCGGCCTGATGATGATCGGCGGTGTGATCGCGATTATCGGCTTCGCCTTTGCGGTGCAGGGCACACAGGATGCCTCCAGGAACGAGCCGGTCTTCCGGAACACGCTGCCCTGGCTGATTGTCGGAATCGTCGGCATCATGGCCGGCTGCGTGCTGAAGACCCTCGGTACCCACGCTTTTTCCTTCTGCTTCACCCTGGGGCGGATCGGCAATGTGATGGCTGCTTACTATGTGCTGACCGGAATCTCCACCATCGCGGCGAAGATGGGCAGCACCGAGGTGAGCCGGAAGACAAAGGGCACGATCACCCGGGTGGTGACGCTGCAGGTCATCGCGTTTGTGCTGGAGCTCTTCGCGGGCGTAACGATGTTTGCCCGGAAACCGGTGGAAGGCGCGGTGGATCCGCTCGGATTCGTTCTCGGAACCTGCTCGTTCGTATCCATTATCCTTTCCGTTGTCGCTTACATCATTTACCTGAAGGCGCTGTCCAGCGCGCGGAAAATGCTGGGTGAGTAATGAGGTTATCCGGGATGAGCACGAAGCCGAAACCCGCTGAAGCGAAACCGACTTCCGGCGCGAAGTACGGGGAATATACTCCCGGACCCTACGCGGAGGAAGCAGACCGGTTCCTCCAGCAATGCCTCCGGCAGATCTGGAACGAAGATACGTTCCGGCAGGCCGAGCAGAAAAAAATATTTACGACAACTCCTTATGTCACTGCCAGGCTGTTCCTCAGTTCAGACGACTGGAACCGCTATCTGTGGATCCTCCACCACGGATCGCTTGAGGGATGTGCCTTGTGACATACTCCAGAAAAGGAGCGCCGGACCTTCTCCACCCGGCGCTCCATATTTTTTGCTTGATTTTGTTTCCCCGCAATCTCAATCTTCGCGACTGTCCACCGGACAGATCGCTCGTTTCGATTGAGCTCACCTCTGACGAAATTTCCGCCACTGGCGGTCGTCAGAGATGAGCCCACCCGGCGCTCCATATTTTTATTCTTTTATACAGCGCAGCTCCAGAGCCGCGCTTTTTTATTTCCCTTCCAGGATCCGGACGACGGCGTCCCCGACCTCCCGCGTGGAGGCGGTTCCGCCGATATCCGGCGTGAGGACCTGCTTTTCCGTGAGCAGGCGCTCAATCGCGTCAATCACTTTGCGGCCCCAGTCTTCATGGCCGAAGAAGTCCAGGACCTGGGACGCGGACCAGATGGCCGCCAGCGGATCGGCGATTCCCTTTCCGGCGATGTCCGGCGCGGAGCCGTGGATGGGCTCGAACATGGAGGGGAACTTCCGCTCCGGGTTCAGGTTGGCCCCCGCGGCCAGGCCCATGCCCCCGGCGATGGCGGCGCCCAGGTCCGTGAGGATATCGCCGAAGAGGTTGGAGGTGACGACGATCTCAAACCGCTTCGGGTTTTTCACCATGAACATGCTGGCCGCGTCCACCAGCAGGGAGTATGTCTTTACATCCGGGTATTCCCGGCCAACTTCGGCGAAAACCTGGTCCCAGAAGACCATGGAGTAGTTGAGCGCGTTGCCCTTGCTGATGCTCGTCAGCGTTTTGTGTTCCTTCCGGGCCAGTTCATAGGCGTAGCGGATGACCCGCTCGCAGCCATGGCGGGAGAACACGCCGTTCTGGATGACCACTTCGTTCGGCTGGTCCTTATACAGCCACGCGCCGCTGCCGGCGTATTCGCCCTCGCTGTTTTCGCGGACGAAGGTCATGTCGATGTCCTCCGGCTTCGCGTCCTTCAGCGGGCACGGCGCCCCCCGCAGCAGCTTTACCGGCCGCAGGTTGATATACTGGTCAAAGCCCTTGCGGATTTCCAGCAGCAGGCCCCACAGGGAGATATGGTCCGGAACGCCGGGAGCGCCGACCGCACCGAGGTAGATGGCGTCGAACTGCTTCAGCTGTTCGATGCCGTCGTCATCCATCATCTTCCCGTGCTGCAGGTAGAAATCGCAGCCCCAGGGAAATTCCGTCCATTCGAAACGGAAACCGCCATCGAGCGCGGCTGCTGCGTTGAGCACCTTGATCCCTTCGGCGATGACCTCCGGGCCGATTCCGTCCCCGGGAACGGAAGCCATTTTATACGTAATCATACCGGCACCTCCTGTGTCCATATCCGGTTGTACGGGAAAAGGAAACCTGTTGTATACATCATACACCGCATTCCGGTTTTTGTCCAGAAATGAGACGGCACTTGACTTGCAGCCGCATCGGGTCTACAATAAAAACGACGGAAACGAAAGGCATTTCGTTTGAAAAATATAATAGGAAGACCCGGAAGTGTTTTTTGCATGGACCGATCACAGGAAGGAGCTTCACCATGAACCAGCAGTTACGCAATGATGCCGATCAGATTATCCGGAAGGCGATTGCCGCCGTCCAGCCGGACGCCGCGGTGCAGCGTGCCCTGAGCGGGAAGGAATTCCCGGGCCGGGTGCTGCTGGTAGCCGCGGGCAAGGCGGCCTGGCAGATGGCGAAGGCCGCTTCCAACTGCCTGGGCGACCGGATTGAGAACGGCGTCGTGGTGACGAAATACGGCCACGTCATGGGCCCGATTGCCAACTTTACGTGCTTTGAGGCCGGGCATCCGGTGCCGGATGAGAATTCTTTCAAAGGCACCCAGGCGGCGCTGGACCTGGTGGCGGACCTGACGGATAAGGATACCGTGCTGTTCCTGCTTTCCGGAGGCGGCAGCGCATTGTTTGAAAAGCCCCTGATTCCCGCCGCGGAGCTGCAGGACATTACCGGCCAGCTGTTGGCCTGCGGCGCGGATATCGTGGAGATCAACACGCTGCGCAAGCGTTTTTCCCAGGTGAAGGGCGGCCGGTTTGCCCAGCTGTGCTGGCCGGCGAAGGTGGAGGCTGTGATCCTTTCCGATATTCTCGGCGACCCGCTGGATATGATTGCTTCCGGTCCCGCATGCCCGGATACCGCCCCCGCGGAGGATGCGCAGCGGATCCGCCGGAAGTACAGCCTGCGGATGTCGGAAGCGGCGGAGAAGCTGCTGGATATTGAAACGCCCAAAACCCTGGACAATGTGCATACCCAGATCAACGGCAGCGTGCGCGAACTGTGTTCCGCGGCGGCTTCGGTCTGCCGGGAACTGGGCTATGAACCCATCGTGCTGACGGACCAGCTGTGCTGCCAGGCAAGGGAGGCGGGAAGCTTCCTGGCTTCCATCCTGAAGACCCATGTCTCCGACGCCCGGGCGCTGGCGTTCATCGCCGGGGGCGAGACCGTGGTGAAGCTGACCGGGCATGGCAAGGGCGGACGGAACCAGGAGATCGCGCTTTCCGCCGCGGCCGGGATTGCCGGCCTGGAGCGGGCGGCGGTGTTCTCGGTGGGCAGCGACGGGACGGACGGCCCGACGGACGCGGCCGGCGGCTATGCCGACGGCGATACCTGCCGGGAACTGCTGGAACAGGGGATAACCATTGACGCTGTGCTGCAGGACAATGACGCGTATCACGCGCTGGAAAAAACCGGCGGCCTGATTATGACCGGCCCGACGGGAACGAACGTCAACGACGTGGCAGTTGCCCTGCTGAACTGATCTGGATTCTGTATCCATTGAAATAAAAGGCTTTCAGCCATAAATGTATTGACAGTGCAGGACAACAGAGTATAATGTATACATAAGACATAGTGCAACTTCATATTACAGGAGGCTGTTATTCGTGAAAACGATTCAGATTCCGTATTACACATCGACCATGGATCTGCATGTGAAAGAGGAAAACCTGAAGGCGGTCATCTATTCCGGAACGGACGAGTACAAAACGGACAAAACCGAGGCGGAACTCGTGGAAGAAGCGCTCCGGAATCCGATCGGCACGCCTCCGCTGCGGGAACTGGCAAAAGGGAAAAAGAAGATCGTCCTGATCACCAGCGACCATACCCGCGCGGTGCCCAGCAAGCTGACGCTGCCGATCCTGCTGCGGGAAATCCGGGAAGGGAACCCGGAGGCGGACATCACCATCCTCATCGCGACCGGCCTGCACCGCAAGACCACCGAGGAAGAGCAGCGCCGGATGTTCGGCGACGCGATTGTGGACAATGAAAAAATCGTGGTCAACGAAGCCTTTAAACAGGAAGACTTCGACTTTGTCTGCGGCCTGCCCTCCGGCGCGGAGCTGTGGGTGAACAAGCTGGCGACACACTGCGACCTGCTGATTTCCGAAGGCTTTATCGAGCCGCATTTCTTCGCGGGCTTCTCCGGCGGGCGGAAGAGCGTGCTGCCGGGCATCTGCAACGCGGCGACGGTGAACGAGAACCATTCCTACAAGGCGATCGCAAGCCCATTCTCCACCACCGGTGTGCTGAAGCACAACCCGATCCACGAGGATATGGTCTATGCCGCGCGCAGCGTGCACCTGGCCTTTATCCTCAATGTGGCGCTGAACTCAAAGAAAAAGGTGATCGCGGCCTTTGCCGGCGACATGGAGGAAGCCCATGAGAAGGGCGTGGAGTTCGTCCGCTCGCTGGCCCAGTGCCCGGGAATCACCGGGGATATCGTGGTGACCTCCAACGGCGGATATCCGCTGGACCAGAACCTGTACCAGAGCCCGAAGGCCGTGGCGACCGCGGAGGCCTGCTGCAAGGACGGCGGCGTGATCATTATGTGCTGCAGCTGCGTGGACGGCATGGGCGGCACCCACTTTGAGAAGCTGATCGTCAGGGGCACAGTGGACGAGATTGACGCGTACCTGTCCAAAATCCCGCCGAAGGAGAGTATCTCCGAGCAGTGGTGCGCGCAGATTTATTCCCGGATCCTGAAGAAACACAAGGTGATCCTGGTGACCACCTACCTGGACCATGACCTGGTGCGCAAGGCCAACATGATCCCGGCCTCCAGCCCGGATGAGGCGCTGGCGATGGCCTATGACATGATGGGGAAGGACGCGAAGGTGGTTGTGATTCCCGACGGCGTGGCTGTCCTTGCCGTGAAGGAGGAAGGAAAATGATGAAAGGCCTGGCACTCCGGGTGGATGACCTGGACAACGTGGCAACGGTGTTTGCCAACGGCGTGACCGCCGGAACGGAAATTGACGTGCGCGACAAGCGCGGGAATACCGACCGCATCACGGTGCATTCCGATATCCCCTACGGCCACAAGATCGCGGTGACCGATATTCCGGCCGGGAGCCATATCATGAAGTACGGTGAATCTATCGGCGAGGCGGAATGCGATATCCGCCGCGGGGACTACGTCCACGTCCATAATATGAAGGCGCTGCGCGGGCGCGGCGACCTGGAAGGGGAGGCTTGAAAATGGCATACACATTCCAGGGATACCGCCGTCCGGACGGCAAAATCGGCGCGCGGAACCTCGTGGCGGTGATCCCCAGCGTGATCTGCGCCAATGACGTAGGCCAGGCCATCTGCCGGCAGGTGCAGGGAACCATCGGCTACTTCCACCACCAGGGCTGCTGCCAGCTGCCGCTGGACCTGAAGCGGGTGACGGACACGCTGTCCAACCTGGGGCAGAGCGCGAACGTCGGCGCGGCGCTGATTGTGAGCCTCGGCTGCGAGGGCACGGACCATGAGCGCATTGTGGAAGAGATCCGGGCC
>JAFRTK010000061.1 GCA_017427165.1 Clostridia bacterium | reverse complement strand
TTCCTCTGTGTGATGGCGGCCGGCCTGCCGATGCTGTACCTCCTGTTTGTTTACCGGTCCACGCTCCAGGGCCTCGGGAATACTTTCATTCCGATGATTTCCGGTTTCGTGGAGCTGGGAATGCGGGTTGGCTGCGCGCTGCTGCTTCCGCTTGTGCTGGGCGTATGGGGAATCTACACGGCGGAGATCGCGGCATGGGCCGGGGCGGCCGTACTGCTGATCATCAGCTGCTACCGCGAACTGCGAAAAATGCAGACCTGATACCTGCGGAGACAGATCCGGAAAAAACCACCATGGCGATACGGCCATGGTGGTTTTGGATTCTTCGGGGATGCGTTCAGTCAATCCGGATCAGTCGGATGAGCAGCTGCGCGATTTCCTCCGGGGATTCCCGCTGATCCTTGTTGATCCACAGGCAGATGATCCGGTAAGCCCCGTAGATGACATAATTGAACAGGTATTCCTGTGCGGTTTCATCCGGCATGCTGCCGTAATTCCGCATGACGCTTTCCCGCAGGATTTCCTGGGCAAACAGGCGCTGCGGGAAGAGGGGATCCACATTGTTGTTGACGATCAGCCGCCCGAATTCCAGGTGGCTCTCCAGATATTCACAGATCGTTTCAATGATTTTGACCGGGTTGGCAGCGTGCTCCCGGATGGTGCTGACCAGGAATTCCAGCAGGTCGTTTTCCATATCCGCCAGGAGGTCAAACTGATTGCCGTAGTATTTGTAGAACGTGGTACGGTTGACATCAGCCCGCTGGCAGAGCTCCCGGATGGAGACATGGTAAATATCCTCCGTACGCAGGATGTCGGTGAGGGCATCCTTCAGCAGCCGCCTGGTCATCGTGACCCGGCGGTCTTCCTTTTTTTCCATACAGATTTCCCCTTTCTGTCGTATTATCGACACGAAACGACCGGTCTGTTGACAAACAAACCAATCCATAATGAACTGTCGGTTGCTTTGTCAACACCTGTTGATTAAAATTTTAATGGAGATGATATGCATTGTCAAGCAGGAGCCATCCTGCGATGAACGTGGAAAACAGGAGGTTGACGACCTTATGAATAAAGCAGCGGAATTCCTGGTGGAGAAACGGAAGATTCTCCTGGGGCTTTTCCTGGCGCTGACAATTGTTTCCCTGTTCCTGGCCGGACAGGTGAAGGTGAATTATGACCTGACAAAATACCTGCCGGACGGGTCCCGCATGAAAGAGGGAACCTGCCTGATGGAGCAGGAATTCGGAAAGGAAGCATCCTCGCGGCTCCGGGTGATGATTCCCGGACTTTCGGAAACGGAAAAGGAAGAGGTGTTCAGCTGGCTTGGCAGCCGGGACGAGGTATCCGATGTATCCGGGGGAACCGGAGAGAAGTATAACCGGGACGGGTATACCCTGTATGAGGTGACAACGGAATACGACAGCCACTCCCGGGAAGCGGCCGGGCTGTACAGCGCAGTGTATGAGAAATACGGAACCCTGGGCGTACAGACCGGCGGGGATATCCATGAGGCCAATGTGCCAATGCTGCCGCCGTATGTGGTGGCGATCGCCATCGGGCTGGTCCTGCTGGTGCTGCTGGTTATGTGCAACTCCTGGTTTGAACCGGTGATTATCCTGGTGAACATCGGGATCGCGGTGGCGGTGAACATCGGAACCAATGTGGTATTCCCGGATATTTCCGAGTTCACGTATTCCATTGTGGGCATCATGCAGCTGGTGCTTTCCCTGGACTATTCCATTATCCTGCTGAACCGGTACACCCAGGAAAAGGAAAAGCATGAGGACAACCCTTCCGCCATGAAGGCGGCCATCGCCGCAGCCTTCCCGGCGGTGGCGGGCAGCTCGCTGACGACCTTTGCGGGGCTGCTGTGCCTGGCGTTCATGGGATTCCGGCTCGGGGCGGACATGGGTTATGCCCTGGCCAAGGGCGTGCTGATCAGCCTGGTGTGCATCTTTACCGTGCTGCCGTCCCTGATCCTGATGAGCGACAGGCTGATCGTGAAAACCCGGAAAAAGGCGCTTCGGATTCCGATGGGAAAATGCGCGCGCTTTGAGTACAGGGGGAGAATCGCCCTCCTGATCCTGCTGCCGGTGCTGCTTGCCGGATCATACCTGCTGAAGAACAACACGGAAATCCTGTATATGCTGCAGATGAACAACCCAGTGGACGCCGTGTTTGAGGACCACCATTCGCTGGTGCTGCTGTACGAAACCAAAGACAGCGGCCGCATCGCGGAGGTGCTGGCACCCGCGGAGGAAGACGAAAAGGTCAAATCCGTCACGGGGTATTACAACACCCTCGGAAAAGCGTACAAAGCCGGGGAGATCGCGGAGCTCTTCGGGGAGGATGCCGGGCTGGACCTTTCCATGATCCGGATGGTATACAGTGATAAGTTCTCGGAAGGGTCCGGCGCCGGGAAATCCGCCATGTCGATGTTTATGGGCTCCCGGAATGCCTATAACGAGGACTGGGCGATGACGCCGGCGGAGCTGATCACCCATATCCGGGAGCATTTCCTGAGTAATCCGCTCTATTCCGCGTTCATCAAGGAAGACGCGCGGAAGCAGATCGCGGACGCGGAGGAGATGATCCGGGAGAACACCGCGAAGCTGGAGGGCGAACACTATGGCCGGGTGATCCTGGAAACCACGTATCCGGAAGACTCGGAAGAAACCCGGGAATTCCTGGACAACCTTTCCAGGCGGTGCGAAACCATGCTGGATGGAAAGGCCTGGCTGATCGGTACTTCTGAAATGAACCGGGAAATGGCGCAGAATTTTGACACGGAGATGAACCGGATTACCCTGATTTCCGCCCTGGCCATCTTTATTGTGGTGGCACTGACATTCCGGTCCCTGGTGATCCCGCTGGTGCTGGTGCTGACCGTCCAGAGCGGGATTTACCTGACGATGGCATTCATCGGCCTGAGCGGCGGCGCGATGTTCTACCTGGCCATCCTGATGGTGCAGTGCATCCTGATGGGCGCGACGATCGACTATGCGATCCTGTATACATCCTATTACCGGGAGGAACGGCGGACCGGCGACGTACCGGCGGCCATCAGCGGTGCCTATGACGGGGCGCTGCATACCATCCTGACCTCCGCGCTGATCATGATCGGCGCCGCGGGAATCCTGGGATATGTTTTCGCAAACCCGGCGATCGGTGAGATATGCCTGACGATCTCCCGCGGGGCGATCTCCGCCACCCTGATCATCGTGTTTGTCCTGCCCGGCGTGCTGGCTGCCCTGGACCGGTTTGTGCGGTACCGGGACAGAAAGGGAACCGGGAAGTGAATTCCGGGAACGAACGGCTGCGCGGTGCGGGGCATGGGTCCTTCCTGTCTAATTAAGGTTAACAAACTCAATAACGGAATAAAGCCGTCAGACGGCAAAGGAATATTCCTGCGGGGAAAGCATGCAGTACTTGTGCTGCATGCTTTTTGTGGCATCGGCGCCGGCTGCGGCGGTAATAAAGTTTAATGCGTTTAACTTTTTTGAAAAGACCTTCATTTGGGGTATTGACAAACCCAGATATGTATGATACAAAATATTTGCATCAAACGCAACGGAAGGAGAAACCATGGAGTACGATTATCACGAGGCGATGAAGCTGGATAACCAGCTGTGTTTTCCGCTCTATGCCGCCGCGCGGAATGTGACGGGCATGTACACCCCCTGGCTGAAGCCCCTGGGGCTGACCTACACGCAGTACATCGTTTTCCTGGTGCTCTGGGAAAAGGACGGAGTTTCCGTAACGGAAATCGGCGAAAAGCTGATGCTGGACAACGGAACCCTGTCGCCGCTGCTGAAGAAGATGGAGCAGGCCGGTTATGTGGAACGGCGGCGGAACCGCGGGGACGACCGGGTGGTCGAAATCACACTGACCGAAGCGGGCAGGGCGCTGCAGGAAAAGGCAAAGGATATTCCCGGCAATGTGGCCGGCTGTATCGAACTGCCGCCGGAAAAGGCACGGATGTTGTATTCACTGCTCTATGAACTGCTTGGCAACCAGAAGGACAAAAACGACCGAAAAAAGGAAGGAGCATGAAAGATGAAGACCGTTTATGATTTTACCGTGAAAGACCGCAAAGGAAACGATGTGAGCCTCTCCGAATACCGCGGCAAGGTGCTGCTGATCGTCAACACGGCAACCGGATGCGGCTTTACCCCGCATTATGAGCCCCTGGAAGCGATGTACAAGGAAATGAAGGACCAGGGCCTGGAAATCCTGGATTTCCCCTGCAACCAGTTTGCCAACCAGGCGCCCGGCAGCGCGGATGAGATCCACCAGTTCTGCACGCTGAAGTTCGGAGCCGATTTCCCGCAGTTCGCGAAGATCGACGTGAACGGCGACAGCGCGGATCCGCTGTTCGCTTACCTGGCGTCCGAGAAGCCGTTCAAGGGTTTCGGCAAGGGACTGAAGAATGCGGCACTGAACAAGTTTGCAGCCATGAACAACAAGGCTTACGGCGACAAGACCTACGTCGGCTGGAACTTCACCAAGTTCCTGGTGGACCGGGAAGGCAAAGTGGTTGGCCGGTTTGAGCCCACGACCGATATGAACGAAGTACGCGACGCGGTGGCCGCAGAACTGGAGAAGTAAGCAATGAGCGGACAGACAAGCCGTGACCGGATCATTATCCGGACCAGTATCATCGGAATCCTGGCCAATGTGTTCCTGGCAGGCTTCAAAGCGGTCGTCGGGATGACCGCCAACTCCATCGCCATTGTGATGGACGCGGTGAACAACCTGTCGGACGCGGCAAGCTCCGTGATTACTATTGCCGGAACCAAGCTGGCCGGAAAGGAACCCGACCGGAAGCATCCCTTCGGATACGGCCGGGTGGAATACCTGAGCGCCATGGTGATTTCATTCCTGGTGCTGTATGCCGGGATCACGGCGTTTGTCGAGTCCGTGAAGAAGATCGTCACACCGGACACACCAGATTATTCCGCGGCTGCGCTGATTATCGTGGCAGCCGCTGTGCTGGTGAAGATTTTCCTGGGCCGGTATGTGAAGCGGACCGGAGAACAGGTGAATTCCGATTCTCTGGTCAACTCCGGACAAGACGCGGTACTGGATTCCGTGATTTCCGCCTCCACGCTGGTGGCGGCCGGGATCTACCTCCTCTTCCATATCTCCCTGGAGGCCTGGCTGGGCGCGATTATCGCCCTGGTCATCATCAAATCCGGCCTGGGGATGCTGAGCGAGACGATTTCCCGGATCCTCGGGGAGCGGGCGGATGCCCAGATGGTGCGGGATATCAAGGCAACCATCAACAGCTATCCGGAGATCAGCGGCGCGTACGATCTGGTGCTGCATAACTACGGACCGGACTCCTACAACGGATCCGTCCATATTGAGGTTCCGGACACGCTGTCCGCGGATGAGCTGGACAAGCTGGTGCGGAGGGTGACAGCCGACGTTGTGCGGAAGCATAACGTGATCCTGACGGCCATCGGGGTGTATTCCTATAACACGAAGGATCCTGAGGCGGCGGAAACCCGGGAAAAGGTACGCCGGATCGTGAAGGAGAACCCATACGTCCTCCAGATGCATGGCTTTTACATGGACAAGGAGGAGAAAACACTCCGGTTTGATATTGTGGTGAGCTTTGACGCGAAGGACCGCCGGCAGGTTCATCAGGACGTTGTCGACCGCGTACAGAAAGCGTATCCGGACTATACACTGCAGATTGCCATGGATATCGATTTCAGCGATATCGGAAAAGCATAAACAGGAAGGCTGCCCCTGTAAGTCGAACTGATGAACCGGGGCGGTTTTTCCGGTTTCGGAAAAGACAGGAAGAAAGAAATGAACCGGGAATTTGACATCCAGGCCTATATGACGCACGGTGTGGAACGCGTTGTGGGCGATATTATCAAAGCGACATTCCGGAATCCCCGGGAGAGCGCCTATATGGCA
>JAFRTK010000060.1 GCA_017427165.1 Clostridia bacterium | reverse complement strand
CCAGGATCACAATAAACTGCCCCTCATCCAGGGACAGGTTCACGTGGTCCAGCGCCCGCTGCTCGTGCTCGCCGTTGCGGTATACCCGGGATACATCCTTGAACTCAACAATTGCCATTTCCTTAACCTCTTTTCAGTGCATTGGGGTACCGGAACCGGAATAGTTCCGTGAAAGTTAGAGTTAACTAACAGCAGGAATATTATCATCAGACAATCCGATTGTCAATAATGCGCAACAGAAAGTTAAAAAATTCTATCGATGAGATTCGCGGGGGTGGGCGGCTGCATTCCGCAAACCCCGCCATAACGGGCACACAGGATGGTGCGTGATGCCGGAAGTGGCGGCTTTGCGGGAATGTTCATATGAGGTTTACATCTGTTTCATCCTGCGTTCTTTTTCCAGTGTTATGATCACCGCGGCTGAGAAAAAGCCGGAAAGGATGGAGAGATATGAAAAAGGTGTTCCTGGTTTTCCTGTCCCTGTGTATGCTGCTGTGTGCCGCAGCCGCGGAGGAGGCTCCCGCGGAGGGCGGAAGCCCGGCGGCGGACGAATGCCTGATCCGGCTGTGGGACCGGAGCGGAGTGGAATGTGCCTATATCCGGTTTGCGCTGTGGCAGGGGGATACGCAGCTGGGCTATGTGCTGTTCTGCCCTGATGAAGGGGAGGATTTCTGCCGCTGTCCGGTATATGCCGACCAGATGAAAGATGCGGACGGGGAGGCGGCCGGACCGCTTCGGATTGTGCTCAGCTTCGGGTATTCCGAGCTGAAGCCGGAGGACGCGATCCTCTCGGCCATGATGGGCAATCCTGTTACGGAGGAAGAATGCTGCGAAATAAAACTGGCTCCGGTTTTCGGTGCGTTTGCGGATTTCGAACTGGTTCCAGACGAAACCGGCGGATATACCCTGGTACCGGTTCAGTAATCCGGTTTCCGGCGATACCTGCTTCAATAAAAAGTATTAGCTTCTGCTAATACTTTTTTGGTTTGTTCTCCCTTGCATTGCTAAACAATCCATAAAACAAAGGGAAGAATCCAAAAAAATACTGGATTAATTGGTTAGCTTGTGCTAACATAATAGCGGAGACACACCGGAATTTCCGGAAGTACCGGAACCGGAAAAGGAGGAGGAAACCATGAACAGCCGACTGGAGAATGAACTGAAGGCAGGCGGAAGAAAGCGCAGCGGCAGCACGGAGCATGTGACTGAGGCGCAGGAATATATTGAGAAGCATTATAAAGAGAAATTTTCGCTGAAACGGATCGCCGGATCCCTGTATGTGAACGGCAGCTACCTGCTGAGGCTGTTTAAAGCCAACACAGGACATACGCTGCTGTGGTACCATCATCATATCCGATGTGAAAAAGCCGGTGAGATCCTTGCGGACGGCCGCTTCAGCATTTCCGAAGCGGGAGAGGCGGTCGGGTTTGCATCCTCCTCCCACTTCACGCATATTTTCAAGAAGATGACGGGAATGACCCCATCGGAATACCGGAATGACCATATGGAGAAGTAACCGGGGAAAGACAGGCAGATTATGACAGGGGAAACCATACTGGGTATCCTGATTCCGTTCGCGGGGACCAGTCTCGGCGCGGCAATGGTATTTATCCTGCGCCGGCAGATTTCGGACGGACTGAACAAGATCCTGACCGGATTCGCGGCCGGGGTGATGGTGGCGGCTTCGTTCTGGAGCCTGCTGGAGCCGGCGCTGGAAAGCAGCGCGGAAATGGGAAAGCTTTCATTCCTGCCGGCGGCAATCGGATTTCTCATTGGTGTCGGATTCCTGCTGCTGCTGGATGAGGTAACGCCGCACATGCACTTCAACAACCAGGACGAGGGACCGAAATCCGGACTGAAGCGGACGACCAAGCTGATCCTGGCGGTAACACTGCACAACATTCCGGAAGGCATGGCGGTGGGCGTAGTATACGCGGGCTTCCTGGCCGGGAATGCCGGGATCAGCGCCGCGGGCGCCCTGGCCCTGGCGCTGGGGATCGCTATCCAGAACTTCCCGGACGGCGCAATTGTTTCCATGCCGCTGCGGGCGGAAGGAATGGATAAGGGAAAGACTTTCCTGTTCGGCGTGCTGAGCGGCGTGGTGGAACCGATTGCCGCGGTGATTACGGTGGCAGCTGCCGGCGCGGTGGTGCCGGTGATGCCCTATTTCCTGGCGTTTGCCGCCGGCGCGATGATGTACGTGGTGGTGGAGGAGCTGATTCCGGAAATGTCGGAAGGGAAGCACTCCAACCTGGGGACGATTGCGTTCTCCCTCGGGTTTGTTGTGATGATGATCCTGGATGTGGCGCTGGGCTGAAAAACATATCCTTCCGCGCAAAGACATGGTATAATACCCAAAAAAAGCGGAAAGCGCGGAACGGAGAAACCATATGGCATTTGAAAACAAAACACTGGGGGAACTGCTGGACGATCCCCGGATCCGGCCGATTGCCCCGGACGCCATTCGGAAACGGGACCTGCGGGATGAGGAAACCTGGAATATGACGCTGGGGGAAATCCACAGCCAGCAGTTTTTCACGTCCGATATCGGACGGGGAATGGAACGGCTGTACGCGGCGGCGGATTCCGGCAGCTGGTATTTCCCGCTGTACAGCGAGGAAGAATGCGCAGAGGACAGCGCACGCAGGGGCGTGAACGTGGTATGGCTTCCGTCGGCGGACCCGGAAGCGGCGAAGAAGCCGTTTGTCCTGCTGGTTCCCGGCGGCGGGTTCGTGAATGTGTGGAACCTGACGGAAGGCTGGCCGATCGCGGCGCAGTTCAATGAGCTGGGATATCACACGGCGGTGCTGACCTACCAGGTGGAAGGTACGGAACGCCTGCTGGAAAAGGACATGGAGGATTTCGCCCGGGCCCTGCGGCTGATCCGGGACAGGCGGGAGATCTTCCATGCGGACGCGGACCGGTATATCACCTGCGGCTTCTCCGCAGGCGGATACCTGGTATGCCTCTGGAACACCGGAATGGGATACCCGGCCCACGGACTGCCAAAGCCGCAGGCCGTGATCCCGGTATATCCGTTTGTCAGCCCGAAGCTGGCAGCTGCCGGCGAGGAACCGGGAACCGATACGGAAGAAGACCTGAAAGACGATCTCCGCCTGTACGGAAGTTCCCTCTGGGATGCCCTGGAGAAGGACTATGAAATTCCGGAGCATGCGGAGGGATTCCCGCCGTGCGCCGTATTCCTGGCGGCCGGCGATGAACTGGTGGATCCGGAACACTCGAAAATACTCGCCCGGGCGCTTGAAAAAGCCGGCATTCCCTGCCGGCTGGAAATCGGCCCAACCGGCGGCCACGGATTCGCGGACGGAACAGGCATGTGCATGGCCGGATGGCCGAAACGGGCAATCCGGTGGATTGAAGGACAGGCAGATCTGACCTGCTGAGCTCCTTTTGCTCAGTTTCCTTCCATCCGGATCATCCGGATCTGACGGTCGATGTCCTCCAGAATGTCTTCCGGAGCTCTTTCGCTCCAGAAGAGCCTTTCAAACTCCTCATGGTTTTCTTCTATTGTGTCCGCAGTGAACAGATCGTTAAAGAAATCATATCCGCGGATCATTAACATATCCTGCCGTTTCTGATAACGTTCCACATCCGCCGGGCTGATTTTCCAGTCGTTCTCTTCGCTTTTCTTCATATTGTTTTCGAGGAGCAGGATTTCTTCGTTAATTCTTTCCTTTTCCTCATCATTCTTTGCTTTTTCCAGTTTCTTCCGGTCTGCTTCAATCATATCCCGCAGCCATTGCATTTCTTCTTCAAATTCAGGATAGCGGACAGGCTCTGTCATATCAGCATAAGCGTTGTATTTGTCATAAATATCCAGATTTTCCATAGCCAGGGCAAGGAACTCCATTGCTTCCTCCCGGTGGATGGAAAAAGGATTCACAAATGCTATGTCCATTTCCACAGGCAGGGTTACTTCCTCTCCTTCCACAAAACCCAGCGCTAAAAGGATATCCCAGCTTTCGCTGACTATCGGCCGGAATGTATTGGTATTCAGCAGCGGCTGCTTCAACTCGTTCGGATCCTTATACGATTCATCCTGCTTCCAGTTATCAGGCAGGCACAATGCGTCATAATCCACACTGTTCAGCCGCCGTACAAGATCACACAGCTCAGGGGAGGCGAACGCATAATCCTTTTCTCCCCTGTGTTCCATCCGGATCTCATACTGATTCAGCAGCATCTGAAGCATTTCCCCGCGGAAGAATACCCGGTCAGCGTCGTTCAGCCTGACATCCTGCCCTTCGAGCCGTTCCGGAAGAACTTCCAGCCAGTCAAAAAACTGACTCCAGGTTCCGGGCAGTTCTTCCGAGCTTCCGCCGATCTGCTTCCATGCCTCCCGATCAACGCCAAGTGCCGAACCCGCAAAATATACCGGGATCCCGATAATGTTCCCGTTTTGCCGCACCGCGTCCTGAATATAGGGATACAGGCGCCCTGTGTTCCCTGAGATCTTCGCGTTTCCTCCCAAGTCCGGCAGATATCTGCGGCTGAGGAGCGCCTGGAATTCATTACTGTCATAATGCAGCACATAGATATCGATACTGTCATCCCGGGTCAGCATTGCCTGCAGGATGTCGTGCTTAATTTCCCCTTCTTCCTGCTGAATCACGAAAACATCTCCGCGCACGCTGCCCATGGCGTAGATTGTTTCGGGAATCGTATTGCCCCGTCCCCTGTTCAGGATCCGCAGGGTGATGTTTCCACGCTGAGCCGGATCGGTGTTTTTGAGTATTACCGAATCAGCTGTTTTCATCAAGACAAACCCATCCGGCAGCGTGACTGCCGATGTGCAAAGCTGCAGGCAGGCATTCACCGGTTCCATCCGTTCCGGGTCAAACTGCGGCATGGCGTACAGTTCTCCGCCACGGACAAAGTACAGCGCGTCTGCTGCCGGGTTATAGCAGGGAGTAATCAGGCCGCTTGTGCATCCAGATATTTCCGTAAGCAGCTTTTCGCCCAGGTTATCCGGATCGACGCTGCAGACCTGTACGGTGACGGTGCTGCTGTCTGCGGCCCAGTCCGCCTTCGTGATCAGCAGGGATCCATCCGGTCCCGGAGCGGCTTCGCAGCAGTTGTCCGGCTCATATTCGGTACAGAATCCATCCTGAAGATTCAATATATCCAGCGTTTCCGGTTCCTCTTCGCCCAGGACAAGGATCAGGTGATCTCCCGTGGCAAACAAGCCAATCAGATTCCGTACTGACTCATACCCGTCGTTTCCCGTTTTCACCATCCCGGATAAATCCAGTTCCGGAAATCCGGAATCTTCCAGAACCACCTGACCTTCAGCAAGCCTGGCTTTCCGGACGATAAATTCGGTATGGTCGGAATCCCCGCTGTATGTTGTCTTCCTGACCAATGCGTATATTTCTTCATTCCAGATAAACCAATTCTCTGCGGACAGGCGGGTTTCGGATTCCGCATTCGTTTCCTGCAGGCTTTTTTCATCCAGGAGAAAGCTTTCCGGCTGTGCTTTGATATCCGTGTAAAGCATAAGCTCAGGTCTATTATTCTCCCGGACTGCAATGATAAAGCCATCCCCACAGGGAAGAAGGTTCAGGATCCCGGTTTCACTGTATCCGTCTGATGAAGCGCGGAACAGCACCCGATCTCCCACCGACGCAAATGCCGGTACACAGTTCAGTACCAGAAGAAGCAGAACTGTCATCCACAGGACAGATTTTTTCATATCAGGGCATCCTCCGATCCAGTGTTTTTCTTTGTCTATATTTATATACGAAAACACCGGACCGTTTTTCCCGGGGAAAGGCAAAAAATATCACGCCTGTCAGAATATGAGTACAGAACAGTTTCAATGTAACGTGAAGTATATATCAGTGTTTGTGACAGAGAAATGCCGAAACGTCCGGGCTGCCGGGCAGCCATAAAAAGCATTGCCAGGGACTCACATCAGCCGAAGCAGATATCCGTCCGTTTTGCGGGCAGGGGAGCTTCGTCTCCCAGGTAGAAAGAAGCAAAGCCGACCTGATTGTAGCAGATGTTCTGGTTGGCCGCGGAATTGCGGTACCAGGGATCGTGCATGAGGCAGCGGATGCCGTATTCTGTCGGCGCAAGTGTCCGTACAATCACAATGTTGTTCTGCTCGTCCGTCAGGATCAGCTCTTCCCGCCAGTCGCCAAAGAGGTCTGCTTTCAGGGTGGGTGTCCGTTTGCTTCCGGTGGAAACCAGGCCGGTGGTGAGATAAGGAAGGAATTTCAGCGTATCCTGATCCGGAACATGCACTTCGCTTCCGTTGCAAGCGTAGTGGGTCAGCCCCGGGCCGAACCAGACCGCGTTTTCCCCCTGGGGGATGCCCCGAGGACAGTCGGTTTCCAGCAGAACGTGCCCGTCGGTAAGGCTGCGCACCCGGCACCCGCACTCGGAACCGCCTGCCATGGCACCCGGCCAGCGGTTGGAGAAATTCCCGGCGACAGACCCCTCATCGTCATCCCCGGAGAATTCGCCGAAGACCAGGGAGCTTTCATAAACCAGGGTGCCGTTCTCCTGCCGGAGTCCTTTATTGGGATCATGGGCTTCCGGGCCCGGCAGCCAGCCGAACTGGCGGCCGGTATGCCGGTTGTCCAGCGTATATTCCTCGGTTCCGGAATAGAGGCGGATATCCCCGGCCGCATTAACGGGCAGCAGGGCGCTGCGGTCACCATGCTGCAGGCCGGCCCAGGCATTGCCCGGGGTTCTGCGGATTTCATCGGTGGCAATGTTTTCCCCGAAAGCCGGTTGCTTTCCGGTGCCGGCCAGCATGGGCAGAATATCCCCGCACAGCACCCGGGGGAGCAGGTATTTCCCATCTTCGGACAGGCTGAGGTTCATGCCTTTGAGCACGACTTCATCCCGGCCGTCGCGGTCGATATCCGCCATGTCCGTAAAGTGGTTGCCGCGCGCCCGGTAGAGATCCGGTCCGTCTCCCAGCGTCCAGCAGCGGGGATCCTCCGAATCGAAAACGGCCGGCGGCATCAGCTTTGTTCCCTGCATGGTATAGGCGGCGAAAGTGGTCCGCTGGTAATATCCGCGCTGGATGACCGCATACCAGTTCTCTCCGTCCAGGCACGCGACACCGCCCGCGTAGCGGTTAGCCCGGTTGCCCTGGCCGTCGCCCCATACGGGATATTTCCAGCGGTGCGCAAGGAAATATCCGTCCTTTTCCTGCATGACCTGCACTTTGTAGCTGTCCATCGTATCGGCGCCGGGCAGCGGAACGGTAATGGTACAGAAATTTCCCCGCTGGGTCATGGGATCCAGGGCGAAATTATCTCCGTCCGAGGATACGGCCGTCCAGGGGAACGCATAATCCACGGTATCCAGGATCACGCCCTGCTGCCCGTTGTACCCGATGGCAGTCACATATTCCCGATGTCCCGGTCCCATGGGGCCGATGTGGTAGGATTTGATCCACGCCTTCCTTGCGGGATCGTTGGGACCGTCGTTGCCCTCGGTAAAGACTGGATACCGGTAGCAGATATCAAAATTGTTGAGCAGCGACCACTTGCGTTTCAGTTCCCCGGTGTTTCCCTCATTGAAATCCCGGATGAACCGGTCAGTCGTGCAGAGAAGCCCTTCCGCGCCGCCGACCACATGTTCCGGATCATCGGGATAAACCACGCAGCCTTTTTCCGGATCCCAGAAGCCAACCCGGGTTCCCGGGGCTGTTTTCAGGATGATTTCCGCCCGGCCGTCCCGGTTGAAATCCTGGACGTGCAGCATGGTTTCATGGTCATTGGAGGATTTTACGTTATAGCCCATATCGATCCGCATGAGCAGTTTTCCATTCAGCTTATAGACATCGATATATTCCGGCGCGCTGAGGTTGAAGCCGGGACTGTAAATGGGATCCGAGAACATGGGGTCCGGGCTTTCCGCACGCCACTTCACCACGATTTCGTATTCGCCGTCCCCGTCGAAATCACCGACGCTCATATCCTGCGTATGGTACTCTGAAGACAGGGAGGTTTCGACCGCACCGGAAGGCGTGAGCGCGAAGGGCAGGGATTCCCCGCAGTCCAGCGCCCGCACGTAACGGATGAACGCTGATTCCAGTTCCCTGTACAGCCCTTCTGTGATCTTCCCGTTTTCCAGGGCGGACTGAAGCACCAGCGGCGTGCCGAGATACCCGGAAAGCCTGCCGCAAATCTCCCGGAGCGTCTCTTCGCTTACGGTTTCCCCGTTTTCATACGGTTCCCGGAAGGAACGCAGGAGATCCATATCCACCTGGTACCAGTCCTCGCCGTTTTCCAGGCGGAATACGCTCCGGTCAGGCGTACATCCGGGACCGACCGATACGCCGCGGTAGGTAAAATGCGCCAGCGGAACCCTTTCGGGCGGCGGACACAGGGGGATCCGATGAACCGCGGCACGGAAAGCCTGGCCTTCGGTACCGGGGAGAGGCTCCAGCACGGGCAGGGCGGACTGTTCCCGGATGCCTTCCACACCGTCCACCACTGGGGCAACCGCATAGATATCCGACGGCTGTCCATCGGGATCCATATAACAGCAGGGGGTCGTGTTCTTTTTCACAATTCCCGGATTGCTGTCATAGCTGCTTTCAGGCGCGACGTCCCGCGGCCGGATTTCCGCCAGCTGTTCCCAGGAACCGCCATTCCGTTTGCGGAAGATCCGCCAGGTGATTCCGTCCGGTTCGTCTCCCAGGTATCTCCAGCTCAGGTACATTCCTTTTTCCGCCCGGGCAGCAATCAGACCCCGGTTCAGGCGTTCCATCCTACGCATATCAAATACTCCTCTTCCGCTCTCTTCTTTACCCTGGCTGTGTCCGGCTGCCGGGATCATTCCGGCCTGCCGGTTTTCTTTTTGGTCATCATAACCGAATTGTCCGCATAATGCAACAGGCCGGGAACCCTGCCGGTATCCTTTGCGGGAAGCTCCGGCCCACCCGGTGCAGGAAATGATTTCATCCGGGAACGAACCGGCAACCGGGAACAGGCGAATAAAGGCTGATCTATAAAGAAAAACCTGCCGGCTTTTTATGAAAGCCAGCAGACCGAATATTCTGTTTCCGCCTCAAAGCCGAATCTCTCCGCCAGATGCCGGGAAACATCATTTTGCGCGTCCCAGTGAACCGTGATTCCGCGTTCCATACAGTCCTGCAGCATCCGGGAAATACAGGCGGCTGCCAGTTTTTTGCCCCGGTGGGATTCCTTTGTGAATACGTCCAGCTCAATCTCTCCGTCCAGGCTCAGGAAGGAAGAAGCCGCGGATACAATCTCTCCGCCGTGATATACAACTGCTCCGGAGCCTTCCGCCTGAAAAGCCGCCCAGCAGGGATAGTTTTCTCCATGGGAAAACGGATGCTGTTCAAAAGCGGCTTCATCCATCCCGGCCAGCCGGTATCCTTCCGGAATTTCAATGTTTTCCGGTATGGTAAAGCGGCATGCAGGCTTCATCACTGTCCGCCGGTATACAGCCGCATCGGGATACCGGACTGTGATCCGCTCTTCCCATGCTTTTGTGAGGCACACCAGCGGCCTGTTCCTGAAACGGGAATCCACTACGCCGATGGATTCCTCTTCCGGTTCTCCATCCAGGTAAACAAACAGCGCATCTGTGATACTGCTCCGGCTGAATTTTTCCCGCCTGCCGAAAGCGCCCTGCAGGGCTGCCTGGTATAAAAGAGGCATATTCATGAGACTTCTCCGAATCCTGCATAAGGGATATCATTGATCAGGCATTCCGCCGCATCCTCAATATCCTCCCAGTCCAGATTTTCGCCTTCCCGGGCACAGCATTCCAGCTCATCCACGATGTTTTCGATCAGCACCATATCGATGAACAGCGGCAGCTTTTCCAGCAT
>JAFRTK010000059.1 GCA_017427165.1 Clostridia bacterium | reverse complement strand
TCGGTTCCCAGGCCTTCCCGCCAGTGGTCTTTGGCAATGCAGTAGCCGATATCGTAATTCCCGTTCTCCGGAAACGCGCAGCAGGTGCCGACGCGCGACCCGTCCTCCCGCAGCTCCGCGATCAGGTAGTATCCGTTCGGCTCATCTTCCATCTTGTCAATCAGGGACAGATACCGCTCATCCTGGTTCTCCCGCGCGGGATCAACCATGTATTTTCCGTTCTCCCGATCCCCCCAGGTGGACAGGAGAAACTCCCTGTCCGCGTTTGTATAGGACCGGATCACCAGCCTCGGTGTCCGGATCGGTTCCTGCAGTTTCATATTCATCCTCCATCAATTGTATCCGGTCCGCCGGCATTTCCGGACCTCTCCCCCTCCGTTCCGGCATCCCTTTTCATCCGATTGTACCCAATCAGCTCCGGTTCTTCAAGGCAAACATGGAAAAATCATGCTTGTAAACGTTTACGATGTCCGATATAATACCGGTAACCGATCCCCGTGAATAAAATAAGGAGGTCTTTCAGGCCGATGTTTGACGCGACATTTGAATCCCTCTGGCAGCACGAGTATCCCGAATGGTTCCGCAACGCGAAATTCGGCATCTGGAGCCACTGGGGCCCGCAGAGCGTGCCGATGTGCGGCGACTGGTATGCCCGGAACATGTATGTGCAGGGCTCCCCGCAGTATCTCTACCATATCCGGCATTACGGCCACCCGTCCAAATTCGGCTACAAGGACATCTGCGCCCTGTGGAAGGCGGAGAACTTCGATCCCGAACGCCTGATGGCGAAATACGTAAAGGCCGGCGCCCGGTATTTCGTATCCCAGGCGATGCACCATGACCATTTCTTCAATTATCCGTCCAAGCTGAACCGCATGAACAGCATGAACGTCGGTCCGCACAAGGACATCGTGGGCATGTGGCAGGCCGCGGCGGAAAAATTCAACCTGCCCTTCGGCGTCACAGAGCACCTCGCCGCGTCCTTCAGCTGGTGGCGCGTCAACAAGGGCTGCGACTCCTACGGCCCGTACAAGGGCGTCCCGTATGACGGCAACGATCCGGCCTGGCGGGATTTCTACCACGACAATTATGAATATTCCGACGCCATCACCGACTGGCCCTATACTCCCTGGTATACCGCCAACGAGAAATTCAAGGATTACTGGAAGCGCTGCATGTTCGAGCTGATCGACCGGTATAAGCCGGACTTCCTCTACTCCGACGGCGCACTGCCCTTCTGCGATACCTGGGTGGAAGACGAGAAGTATGTGCTGGATGACCGCTACAAGGAAGGCCTGGAGGTTGTAGCCCGCCTGTACAACAAGTCCGCCGAGCGCCACGGAACCAGCCAGGCGGTCTATACCCAGAAGAGCCGCTTTGCCGATATCTACCGCGTCGGTGTGCTGGATATGGAGCGGGCCCTGCTGAAGGGGGCCAGCGAATATCCGTGGCAGACGGACACCTGCATCGGCGGATGGTTCTACGACGCCAAGGCGACATACAAGAAGCCCCGGGAGATTATCGACATCCTCATCGACGTCGTTTCCAAGAACGGCTGCCTGCTGCTCAACATCCTGCAGAAGCCGGACGGTTCCATCGACGATGAGGCGGAATTCATCCTGGATGAGCTGGGCAAATGGTTCGCCGTCCACGGTGAGGCTATCTACGAAACCCGTCCCTGGAAAACCGTCAGCGAAGGCACCTCCGCCCTCGAATTCAAGGATTTCCGCGAGGACGCGATCACCTGGGCTCCGTCCGACTACCGTTTCACCTGCAAAGGCAATACTGTATATGCCTTCATGATGGGCGCAAAGGCCGGCGAAAGCGCCGTGCTGCGCAGCTTCGACGAAGGGGAGCAGGTCCGCTCCGTACGCCTGCTCGGCGTGGGCGAGGTGCCGTTCGTCCACCAGTTCGGCGTCCTTACGGTAAAGATGCCGGAGCAGCTTCCCACCGAGTATGTTCCCTGCCTGGCTGTGAAGCTCGGCTGATCCTTCATTTAACAGAAAATGCGGTCCGTGTCAGTACGGACCGCATCTTTTTATGCCGGCGGGGTTATTTCACCCGCAGTTCATATCCCCGGAGCTCCAGCTCCTTGCCGGAATCCGTGGTGACCTTTTCCGGCTCATACGGGATGATTTCATATTCATCCGCAAACTTGTCCAGCAGACGGAGGCTTCCCGTGTTCCGGACATCCGCTTCATAGTAGAACGCCACATTCCCGTAATGCTTCCGGGCATAGCGGAGCGCTTCACCCAGCGCCCTGTACGCATAGCCCTTATTCTGTTCCGGCTCCTTTACCCAGATGCCCAGTTCCGGGCAGTCACCGTCCACGCCGTGGATCTCCACGCTGCCGAGGAAACGGTCGTTCCCGGAAAGGATGGAGAACAGCAGGGTTTCCCCGCGCTCCATCTCATCCAGGAAGGACTGCAGCAGTTCCTTTGCCGCCTCCCGGCTTTCAAAGGGATCCGGCCACTGGTATTTCGTGATCTCGCGGTTGAAGCCGGTATAGTACTCATCCAGGTATTTCATGTCAAACGGTTCAATCCGGACATGCTGATCCGGCAGACTCGCCACATACTCCGCCAGGGCCAGCGCAATGCTGAAATGCCCGACGTCGTGCTGTCCGCCGTCATTGTTCTCATTCTGCCGCGCATTCCATTCCGGCGCGTCCAGCAGGTCACCGCCGGTGAAGAACGCGTACAGGTCCACATTCCGGAAGTCACACATCGCCTGGACGCCGGCACTTTCCATCTCCACGGAAATGCACCCGTCCGCCTTCCGCTTTTCGAAGTTGTTCCGTGTCTCCCGGTAGAAGGAATCCGTTGTCCAGGTTTTCCCAAGCGCATACGGGATTCCGTTCGCCTTCATGCATTCCGCCACAACCGCGGCGTTTTTCATGTCCACATAGTCTGCGGCCGGGGCGTAATGGTAGGAGGTTCCCTCATCCCGGTACGCCGCGGTCGGCACCATGACCTTCCCGTGCGCGATCTCCTTATTCAGGCAGCCCGCGCCGCCGAACAGGATATACCGGTCACACTTCAGCTCGGTCATCGCATCCTCCATGAGGCCCACAGTGATCGGCGCGCCGACATACGTCCGGTAGAACGCAATCCGCCTGCCGTTCCGCTCAATCAGGTACACCGGGGTTTTCCCGCTGGCGCACCATAGCGCGGCAATCTCCCCGCAGGCGTACTTCTCCGCGACATACTTCTCGATTTCATGGGAAAAGGTAACGATGCACACGTCCGCCTCGGGCGCGTTCTCCCTCCGCACCGGGTTGATGATGGCCGGTGACTGGTTGTCAAAAGAATCCGTGATCATTCCGGATGTTCCTCCAAAGCATTGATTTTGCTGTTATCCGAGCTCCTGCAGCATCTGCGCCGGATTGTCCGCCGCCTTCACCTTGCCGAAGGCTTTGGTGATCTTCCCGTTTTCAATCAGGTAGGTGGTCCGCACCACGCCCATGGTTGGCTTGCCGTAGTTCATCTTCTCCTGCCAGACGTCATAGGTTTTGATCACGTCCAGTTCCGGATCGGACAGCAGGATAAACGGCAGGCTGTACTTCTCCTCAAACTTTTTATGGCTGGCCACAGTATCCTTGCTGACGCCGATGACCACCGCGCCCTTCTCCCGGAAGTGCGGGTACAGCTCCGCAAAACCACAGGCCTGCTTTGAGCATCCGGACGTCATGTCCTTTGAATAGAAATACAGGATCACGCGCTGCCCGCTGAAGTCCGACAGCCTGCGGATCTCCCCATTCTGGTCCGGCAGCGCGAAGTCCGGCGCGTTTGTTCCGATATTGAGCATGTTCCTTCCTCCTTATCCGTTTTCCGTTTCCGGGTCCGGTTCCCAGACGTACAGTCCCTCCCCGGCAGCCAGCGTCCGCACCAGGGAAAGCAGCTCCCCGTCCGGATGGTACAGCGTCATGCAAAGGTCATCCGGCTCAGAGAAAAACATGGAATCCCCGGTCATAATCATCACCGGCTCCCGGCGCATCGCTTCAGCCAGCTCTTCCGGCGGCGGATTCACGGTTTTCCATTCATCCGTTGAAATATCCCGGTAGCAGTTCAGCTTCAGGATGAGGTCAATATGCTTCTGTTTGACGGCGGAAAGCTGCGGCTCCCGCAGCAGGTATTCTTCCACCGCAAAATACTGCCCGGGGCTTCCGGCCGGCACCCGGTGCGGCAGGATATCCACGAGCACATATTTTTCCTCCAGCAGCTCCTCCACGGTTCTTTTCATCTGTCTCCCCCGTTTCAGCCTTCTCCGCCGGCAAACGCGCAGCCGCCCCGGTCCGGGCCCTGCGCGCCGGACATATACCGGGCGCGGAATTCCGCGTTGATCTCCCGGAGTTCCCGCTTCCCGTCGATATAATCCTGGTACATTTCCGCGATACCCGGGCTGCAGCCGTCACAGAGGCCGTCAATATTCCCGATGGATTCCGCAACAATCCGCTCCCGTTCTTCCCGGGTGGTATCGGCAATCCGGATGCTGTTCATTCCAGTTTCCCTCCATGCCGTATCAGGCATCCAGCCCGTGCTTCCGGCCCAGGTATTCCACAGCGTGAGCCAGCACTTCCTTGTCCGTGTCATAGGTCATGGCCCGGATTGCTTCATCCGCCGGCATCCATTCCAGCCCGGAAACCTCGCATTCCTGGTTCTTCATTTCCCGGGAAACCGCCTCCGCCGCAAAAAAGACCACCTGCTTCATGATTCCCGCCGCGGGGGAATAGGAAACCTCATGCCGGAAGGCGGTATCCATCCGGACGTCGAGATTGGTCTCTTCCTTGATCTCCCGCCGGGCGGTTTCCTCTTCTGTCTCGTTTCCTTCCACATGCCCCTTGGGAATGGAGATGTGTCCCAGCCGCATGTGCTCCGCGAGGAAAAGCAGCCGGCCATCCTCAATGGCATAAACAACCGCGCCGCAGGATTTTTCGTGTTTCATCTTTACCCCTCCCTGTCCGGGAACCGCATTATCCTGCATATAGAATTCATGTTCCGGTCCTTTTTTTCCTGCCGGAAGTCGGTTCCTCCATCCCCGCGTGTAGCAAAAAACCGGTCCGGAATTGCCGGACCGGCACAGGTTATTTGTTCAGGATCAGAAGAACGGCCAGCCGCTCAGCAGGAAGCCGGGAATCACAACGATCAGGAAAAACGCCCAGCTGATCAGGGTAAACACCTTGATGAACTTTCCGCCCTTTCCGGGATAGGAACGCACATAAATCCGGTAGTTGATCACCGAGGCCAGCGACCCGATGAGGGAACACAGGCCGGCGGTATCCGCGCCGTAGATCAGCCCGGCGAAGTTTTCCGTGAACGGATACAGCACAATGGTTGCCGGGACGTTGGAAATCAGCTGGCTCAGGCCGATGGCCCACCAGTATTCATTACCCGCCACCGCCTTCGTCAGCACGCCGGAGATACCCGGGTGCGCCGCGATGGAGGAAGAGAAAACGAAGAAGCACAGGAACGTGATAATCAGCACATAGTCCACCTGCAGGAGCAGCTTCCGGTCCACCAGCAGGATGGCGCCGATGACCACCGCCACCGCCCAGGGCCACAGGGTCGTACGCGTAACGATCACCGCGATGATCAGCGCAAAAAGAACCAGGTACACAATCCGCCGGGTCTTTCCCTCGGGTGTCCATGGCTTGTCCACCGTGCCGGCGTCGATTGCCTCACGCGGATCCTTCCGGTACAGGAAGAAGATAAAGCCGATCAGCAGCGCGGCGGACATCACGCACAGCGGCAGCATGTGCAGCATGAAATGCCAGGCCGAAACACTGGCCTGCCCGTACAGGAACAGGTTCTGCGGACTGCCGAAGGGCATCAGCAGGGAGCCGCGGATCGCCGCGATATTCTGGAACGTCAGCACGGGAAGAATGTACTTTTCTTTCCCGGCCGCCCCGAACAGCAGGATCGTCAGCGGCACGAAGATGATCAGCGAAACGTCGTTGGTCACGAACATGGACGTGAAGAAAACGCCGAAGACCAGGAACAGCGTCAGCGTGGTCATCCGCTTCATCCGGGCGGCCAGGCGGATCAGCGGGCGGAAGATATTCTCCTTCTTGAATCCCTCCAGCACGCACAGCATCATCAGCAGGGTGCCCAGCGTCCGCCAGTCGATGTCCCGGAGCAGCCGCTCCGACGGCGGCGTAATGATCAAAGCTACAACCGCCGCCAGCAGCGACAGCGTCAGCATCATTTCCTTCCTGAAATAACTGAATACCTTCTTCATCTCTGCGCTTCCTTTTCCGGGTCTGTCTTCCGATCAACACGGTTCATGTCACAAACCGGAAGAGAATATATCACGTACCGGCATTTCTGAACAGTCTTTTTTGGGGAATACCGGCTGAAAAGTTTTTTCCCGCTTGACTTAATGCGCACTTTATTGTCTAATGTATCTATCATCAAAGATATCTGCTGCATACCTGACTGTATCGGTCCCGGCGCAATCCCGTTTCCCGGCCCGGCAGTTTGTTGTGCATCCCCGTGAAAGGAGGGCCCGAATGCGGTATATCTGTTCCATCTGCGGCTATGTATATGATGAGGAAAAAGAGAAAATCCCCTGGGCCGAGCTGCCGGCGGACTGGAAATGCCCGCTGTGCGGCGCGTCCAAATCCGATTTTGTTCCGGAAGGCCCGGCTGTCCCGGCTGCTGAAGCGGTCCCGGCCCCGGCCGGTGAAACCGATATGCGGGAGCTTACCGCCATCGAGATCAGCGTCCTGTGCTCCAACCTGGCCAAAGGCTGTGAAAAGCAGTACCTGCCGGAATCCGCAGCCGCCTTCAGCCGCCTGGCGGAGTGGTTCGGTTCCCGGAGCAGCGCCGGGGACGCATCCTTTGACCGGCTGCTGGATAAAATCAACGCGGACCTGGAATCCGGCTTCCCGGCAGTGAATGCCACCGCCCGGCAGTATGGCGACCGGGGCGCGCAGCGGAGCCTGGTCTGGAGCGAAAAGGTATCCCGGATCCTCCGCTCCCTGCTGGCCCGGTACGCGCAGGAGGGAGAAGCAATGCTGCAAAACTCCCATGTATACGTCTGCACGATCTGCGGTTTTGTCTACATCGGCGATGAACTGCCCGAGGTCTGCCCCGTATGCAAGGTGCCGAACCGCAAGTTCGAAGAGATAGGAGGGTAAAGCATATGAGCGGAAAAATCGCCGTCCGGAATATCCGGCTGTGCAGCAAGGACTGCCTTTGCCTCTATGTCTGTCCCACCGGCGCATCTGATACCGAGAACAGCGTCATCGACGCCGATAAGTGCATCGGCTGCGGTGCCTGCGCGGATGCCTGCCCTTCCGGCGCCATCAGCCTGGTCCCCAAAGAATATCCCCCGCAGCAGGCCAAGGCAGCCGAAGTGATCGCTGCCCTCCGCGGTCTGGCCGCGTCCAAGATGGAGCAGGAGCAGATGGCCGCCCGGCTTCCCGGAAAGTTGGCCAGGGCGCTGGAGAAATCAAACCGGATCATGGCGGAAGACCTGCTCCGCGAAGCCGGCTATATGCTGCCGCAGAGCGGAAACGCCCGCCTGCTCCTGAAGAAGCTCCTGTCCGAAATCAAAGATCCCGGCTTCCCCGCGGAAGAAGCGGAGAAGCTGCTCAATACCCTTTCATTCAATGAACCCGAAACAATAAAGGAGGAAACCGATATGGAAACCTGGAAATGCTCCGTCTGCGGTTATGTTCACGAAGGCCCCCTGCCCGAGGGCTTCACCTGCCCAGTATGCAAACAGCCCGCCTCAAAATTCGTAAAGGTGGAAGCAGAAGCACCGAAGAAAAATCCCTATGCCGGAACCCAGACCGAAAAGAACCTGGAAGCCGCCTTTGCCGGCGAGTCCCAGGCGCGGAACAAGTATACCTATTTTGCCTCCAAGGCCAAAAAGGAAGGCTTTGAGCAGATCGCCGCGCTGTTCCTGAAAACCGCGGACAACGAAAAGGAGCACGCCAAGATCTGGTTCAAGGAGCTCAACGGAATCGGCGATACCGCGGAAAACCTCGCTATGGCCGCGGACGGCGAAAACTATGAATGGACCGACATGTACGAAGGTTTTGCCGTCACCGCCGAGAAGGAAGGCTTCCCGGCCCTGGCCGCCAAATTCCGCATGGTGGCTGCCATTGAGAAGCATCACGAGGAACGCTACCGCGCCCTCCTGAAGAATGTGGAAATGCAGGAAGTATTCAAAAAGAGCGAAGTGAAAATCTGGGAATGCCGCAACTGCGGGCATATCGTTGTCGGTACCGCAGCCCCGGAAGTCTGCCCGGTGTGTGCCCATCCGCAGAGCTACTTCGAAGTCAATGCCGAAAACTACTGACCGTATACTCTGCCTGATTCCCGCAGGGTCCCGGAAGGGGCCCTGCTTTTTTATACCCGCTGTCCTTTTTCCGGTCCCGGTATTCTGGTATAATCAGTATCAGTTCACAAACCGGAGGCCGGAAATGAAGATTACAGCTTTGGTGGAAAACATACCTGCCCATGGGCTCCCCGCGGAGCACGGACTCAGCCTGTTCGTAGAAACAAACGGAATCCGTTTCCTTTTCGATATGGGTCAGACGGACCTGTTTGCCCGAAACGCGGAAGCCCTGGGTATTGACCTGGACACGGCGGATTTTGCGGTGCTGTCCCACGGCCATTATGACCACGGCGGCGGACTGGAAACCTTCCTGTTGCTGAACAGTCATGCCCCGGTTTACCTCAGCCGGTATGCCTTTGAACCGCATTACAACGGAACTGAAAAGTATATCGGCCTGGATCCGGAGCTGCATGAATCCGGCCGCCTTGTATTCGTTGATTCAGAAAAAACAATTGCCGACGGCATCTCCCTGCATAACTGTTCCGATGCCCCGAAGATCATGGACTTCGGTTCTTCCGGGCTGAACATGGTCCGGGATGGCCGCCTGCTGCCGGAGGATTTCCGGCATGAACATTACCTGCTGGCGGAAGAAAACGGAAAAAGGATCCTCTTCAGCGGAT
Source organism: Clostridia bacterium (assembly GCA_017427165.1). Lineage (GTDB taxonomy): Bacteria > Bacillota > Clostridia > Christensenellales > Aristaeellaceae > Aristaeella. The sequence goes on along the minus strand of JAFRTK010000059.1, from coordinate 6,389 downwards.
GTTCGCATCGGGGGATCCTGAATATTATGCACTGGTTCCGGCCGGATATCCTGATCGGGGGATTCCATATGTCGAAGCTGCCCGCAGACGAAACACTCGCCGGTTATGCCCGGGAGCTGAACACATATCCGGCAGTCTGCTATACCTGCCACTGCACAGGGATGGAACAATACCGGTTTATGAAGGAATATATGGACAGGCTCCATTACCTGCGGACCGGTGACTGCATTGAGACCTGAAAAAGAAAACCGGATCAGCTTTCCAGCTGATCCAGGTAAGGCTTATAACGGGGATACTGAACCTGCAGCACCTCGTCTTCCGCAATCAGTTTCGTGAGTGTCGGATAATCCACCCACATGTAATCCACTGTTTCCCCTTCCTGCAGAACAACCGCGTCCTTCGCGCAGTCCACCACAGCCAGGTACGCATAGATTACCGACTTGCTCCCGGGCCGGTGCGTCACGCTGACCTGCTCCAGCGGTCCGGCTTCCAGCCCGGTCTCCTCTTTCATTTCCCGGCGGGCGCCTTCCTCCGCCGTTTCCCCGGCCAGGACAGATCCGCCGGCACTGGCCTCCAGGCAGCCCGGATACGGTTTCTTGTTCGGGTCCCGCCGCGTCAGCAGGAACTCCCCGTCCCGATGGCGGATCAGAATATCACATACGATATGACACCGCCCTTCAGGTATTTCCCCGGCACGGCTGCGCTCCCAGGTCTCCCCGGTTTTGTTGCCCTGCTCATCGTACAGGTCCCAGATTTCAGCGGACATAGGTTACGTCTCCTTTTCTGAAACAATCATCAGATGCTCGGTATGGGTCAGATAGTCTTCCTTATCGCAGAACTTCAGTGCGTAATCATACCAGGCCATCCGGGTCTTTTTCGGCATGCCGGCCAGGACATACCGATACGGGGAAAGGATGCTCTCCTGCCCGAAGGCATTTTTCGTCCTGAGTCCCGGAACGGACGCCATCAGCTTTTTCGCATCCCGGACCGTCGTCATATAAGCATAGGTAAATGACTGAAATGCGACGCTTTCTTCTGCTTCTGCGTTATTATATATCATCATTTCCTTTTGCCGGTCCCAGGTAATGGTTTCCGGAACTTCACGGATTCCATAGATCACACCGCCGAACATGAGGATAAAACTGCTGAACAGTATTCCTCCCGGCTTCAGCACACGCTTTGCCTCCCGGACAGCCTGAAGCCTGTTCTCTTCATTCATCAGATGATACAGCGGACCCATCAGAAAAACAATATCAAATGTATTTTCCGCAAAGCGGGAAAGATCCAGCGCGTTTCCCTGCAGCGCCGTGATCTTCACGCCGTATTGCCGGGCTTTCTTTTTTGCGAAACGGACATTTTCACCGCTCAGGTCCAGCAGGGTGACATCATGCCCCTGCCTGGCATAATGGACAGAATAATGCCCGGGTCCACCGCCGATATCCAGGATCGTATTTCCCGGACGGATATACCGGTCCATCATATGGATCGTGATGTATTTTTCATACGGGAACCTCCTTTTCAGGCGGTCCCATTCCTTCTGCGGATTGGTATCATAATGGGATCGGATCGTATCCGTTTCCTCCCGCATCTTCTTTTCCCCTCTCCTTCTTCTTACCGTTTGATTTCCCGGATCATGGAATATTCATTCAGCAGCGTCCCATCCCTCAGGCGGACCGCGTTCGGTTTGACCCCGGTAATCCGGAAGCCCATTTTCTCATACAGGGCCCGCGCCCGGGTGTTTCCTTCAATAAACTCCAGCTCCATCTGCAGGATGTTCTCGTTTTCCTCCGCAATCCGGATCATTTCCTCAAACATCCGGGTGCCGATTCCCTGGTTCCAGTACTCCTTCAACAGTCCGATCGCCACGCTGGCCCGGTGGCGGGTTTTGATGGAATTCTTCCAGGCGATCTGGCAGTTCCCGGTCACTTTTCCGTCCACCAGGCACAGGAGCATTGCATCGTTCGGAGAAGCATTGAGACTGTCAAACAGCGCTTTCTCGCCTTCCGGCGTATATTTGCCGCACTCCTCCGGATACCGAAGGATAAACTCAGTTTCCCCGGCTGTCACATACAGGCACTCCAGCATGCCCGGGATGTCCTCATCCCGCGGGCTGCGGAGAACCGCCTTCCGCCCGTCCTTCAGGGTAAATGCGATTTCCGGAATGATCATGTTTCCCGCCCCTTTCATCATTCATCTGATCAGATCATTTTTCCGTTTTCCACCCGGACGGCCGCCTGCCATTCATCCTCATAGATGACCGTACCGATAAAGTTGGTATAAACGATATCATACGGATGATTGTACTTGTCCAGCAGGCGGACCGCCGGCTCGATCTTCCGCAGCATTTCATCCGTTGTCCCGGTTTTGAAGAAGGTGATGACCTTTTCCCCGTTTCTGCACGGTTCCGGCTGCGGCAGGTTCGCGATAAACCAGTCAACGATCTCCCGGAACATCTTCTCGTCTTCAGGCTCCATCTTCCCGTCCATGATCATCCGCCAGCACATGCTGAAAATCCCCTTGGGGTACTTGGTTACCCAGGAATCCTCCCGGCCCTGGATCCGCATATACTTCCATTCCACTCCTGCTTTTCCCCTTTCACGCCAGGCCCCGGATGTGTTTCGCAATGGTAACCGCCACATCGAACTTGTCCTGTGAATGGTTCGCCTCCGTCAGGCCGTCCGGGGTATATTCCGGCTGGTCCACCACATCCCCGGTGACAAGGAAGTCATACAGCTCCAGCCCGTGGTAATCGCAGACCGCCTGGACGCCGGCCAGTTCCATTTCCACGGCAATGCATCCCTCCGCCTTCCGCCGGCGGACCAGCTCCCGCGTTTCCATATACAGGGCATCCGTGGTCCACACTCTTCCTTTTACATACGGAAGACGGTGCCGGGCAAAAACATTTTCCAGGAAATCCGCATTGCGAACGGTGATATAGTCTGCCGGCGGAGCATAGTGATAGGACATCCCCTCATCCCGGTATGCCTCCGTCGGAATCACATATTTCCCGGCAGTGGCCTCCCGGTCCAGGGATCCGGCCGACCCGAACAGGATGAAGCGTTCCGCTCCGGTCTTCCAGTTGATTTCGATCACGTCGGTAGCTGCCATGGCCGAACCGATCTCAGACAGGTAGAATACCACCTTCATTCCGTCCACTGTCAGCAGGTAGATCGGCTTGATCCCGTTTGCCGCGCGGATTTCCGCAATCTGCTCATGCGGGTATTTGTCCAGCACCGCCGGCCAGATTTCCCGGGAAAAAGTACCGATGGCCAGGTCACAGATCCGGTTCTGCTCCCCGAACAGGATCTTCGGGGAAATGATCGCTTCGCTCTGGTTGTCAAAGGATTCGGTAATCATGATTTCTTCCTCCCGTGTTTATTTCTTCCGGAGTATATCCAGCGTGTGATTGGACGCGCCGACCAGGTCCTGCCGTTCGCAAACGGAAAAATGGTAATCCAGCCACAAGCCGAAAACTTCATCGTCCATCGCGTCGATACACTCCCGGAGATAATGGGATGCCCCATCCGTCGCAACCAGCCCAAGCCGCTTCACCGGGAATTCGGCGTCCAGCGAATCGATATCCTCCGTGCGCACCAGCTCGAACAGCTCCTTCGGCTCGCTGATGCAGTGCCAGTCCGGTGTGACCAGGCTTTTCCGGAGTTCCTTTGCATGGTTCCTGACGAATCCGTAGCCGATCACCGCTGCCTCATTCATGCAGTAAGCCACCAGGATATATCCGTCCGGTTTGGTGACCCGGATCGCTTCCCGCATCGCCTGCAGCTTGTCCTCCCGGGTATACAGGTGATACATCGGCCCCAGCAGCATCGTCATATCATACGCATGGTCCGGGAGGGCGGAAAGATCCAGCGCGTTCCCCTGCATAGCGGTGATCGGCTCGGTTCCGTCCAGTTTGGACCGGAGGACCTCCAGGTTCCGGGCGACCAGCTCCACAGCGGTCACCCGATACCCTTCCTTTGCCAGGGTAACGCTGTACCTTCCGGTACCCGCGCCGACTTCCAGGATTTCCGGGTTCGTCATTCCCTCCAGGTATTGATGGATATATTTCATGGTGGTCAGGTATTCCACCTGCCCGTGGCGGGAAAGAAGCCGTTCTTCCTCATTGAAGCTGTTGTAGTATTCCTCCAGGTAATTCATCTGAACATCCTCCCGTACCGTTTTCCGGGATAGCTGTCGCTCCCGTCCAGCTTGGTCAGGATCACATCCTCCACATATTCCATGCCGAGCTTCTCCATCACCCGCCGGCTCCTGGCATTTTCAGCAGCAAAGGTACCCTCGATTCCCCGGATGTCCCGGGTCTTTCCCGCATGCTCCAGCAGGGCTTTGATCAGCTCCACGGCATATCCGTTTCCCCACTGGTCCTTCCGGAGGTTATAGCCGATCGTCCAGAGATCCCGGTCCGGCCGGTAATAGATTCCGCCGCCGCCGATCAGCTCGCCCGTCGCCTTCAGCACGATTCCCACATCATATTCATCGGGGTCATCCGGATCCAGGGATTCAATCCAGGTCCTGACGTCCTCCGCCTTCGTATAGACCGGATAAACCATATACCGCGCGACATCCGGATCGCCGCACCAGCGGAAAACCGCCTCATAATCCTCCGGGACCAGGTTGCGCAGGATCAGCCGTTCCGTTTCCAGGCAGACTCTCATTTCGGTTCCCCCTTTACAGCATTTTCACCATCAGGATTTCATCATGGTAGGTTCCGTCGTCAAACTTCATGCCGCGGTACTGCCTTCCGCATTCGGCAAACCCGCATTTGCGGTACAGGGCCCCGGCCCGTTCGTTTTCCGCCACCATGATCAGCTCCATCTGCTCATATCCCAGCTGTTTTCCCAATTCACCCAGGTATCCGATGACGGCGGTGCCGATTCCCAGTCCCCAGTATTCCTCCAGCAGGGAAATCCCCATCGTGCAGCGATGGCGGGTTTTCCGCCGGACGCGGCTCCCGTAGACGCCGGCATGTCCCGCGATTTTTCCGTCCACTATGGCAATCACCAGCGCGGAATCCGTACTCTCCAGGGATCCGGCCAGGAACTCCTTCTCGCCCTCCGGCGTCGCGTCCACCTCATCCGGATACCGGGACAGGAACGGCGTTTCCGCGGCAACCCGTTTCAGGATTCCGACCATTTCTTCGGCCATTTCCGGCGCGGGCGGCTTCAGGATACAGGTCCTGCCGTCCTTCAGGATGATGGTTTTCTCCGCAAATCTCATTTGATTCCCCTCCTTTGGATATATAAAATAAGCCGCTTATCCGTCAGGGATAAGCGGCCGGCTGGCTGTAAAGATATACCGGACTACTCTTCCCTGACCCTCTGGACGGAAATAACGGATACGACAAAGTAACGGACAACGTGTTCGTTGTTCGCCGGCAGTTCATGAACGTATCCGCACCGGATCATGGGAAGAGCTCCTTTCCGGAAAATATTGGGCTGACTATACATCAAAAGGACAGGCCGTGTCAACCCCTTTCCGGCCCTGATGAAAAATTTCCTTACAGTTTATACTGCATGAAGTTCCCGTTCTTCTTAAAACCGAAGTCCGTGTACAGCAGCACGCCCATATCGGACGCCGTAATCTGCACGTTTCCGCAGCCGTACGCGCGCGCTTCCTCCACCACCCGGCGGAGCAGCTCCTTTGCGATGCCCATCCGGCGGTATCCGGGATCCGTATACATACTGGAAAGCAGGCCGATCCTTCCGGACGGGCAGCTGAAATACGGCGGTTTTTCCACAAAGGACATGCCGCTGGTGCCGATGATCCTGTCTCCGTCCACCGCCAGCCAGGAGACAAACGTCCCGTCCGCCAGGTGCCGGTGGTAATAGTCCATCAGCGGCGGCACCAGGTCCACGTCCTCCGTGGCGCCCTCCTCCCGCAGCTGGGTAATCCGCATCGTGATGAAGGTCTCCAGGTCGTTCTCCGTCATTTTCCTGTACTGGATATTCATATCTGCCATCTCCGTATTTCTGTTTCTCAGTCCGGGTTTCCCGGGATGGATTGTATTGTACCACCGGAACCCATCCCCCGGTCAAGCCGCCGGATCCGGAACCGGTTTTCCTTTACATCCGGAAGCCGCATGGTATAATGCCCGGTACGCGAAAAAAAATTTTTTCGCGGAAATGAAGCAAAAACGCATCGCCGGCGCATCTTTATTTATGTATCCGGATACGAAACAAGGAGAAGTGATGAAATGGAACGGGAGCTTGAGAACGCGTTTGTGGCCGCGGTCCGCCTGAACCGGCACCGGCTGTACCGCGTTGCCCTGAGCATACTGCGATCCCCGGCCGATGCGGAAGACGCGGTTTCCACCGCAACAGAGCAGACATGGAAAGCCCTGCCGCGCATCCAGGATGAAGACCGCCTGCCGGTCT
>JAFRTK010000058.1 GCA_017427165.1 Clostridia bacterium | reverse complement strand
TTTCAGCAGTTCTTCACGGTCCACCGCCTGATAATCAAAAGGCAGAAGCCTGCAGAACTCTTTATAGGAGACGCCGCACACGATCTGATGAACCCCAAGGGAAGCGATGGCTGCCAGGCACCGTTCGCAGGGAGCACAGCTGGTATAGACGACAGCATGCTCCAGGATTTCATCGGAATACTTGTTGGCGCATTTGTGCACCAGGTTGAATTCCGCATGCCCGAAAATACGGCGGGCATAATCGGCCGTGTTTTCCGCTTCCTCCAGGATTTTACCGTCATGCACCAGAACCGCGCCAAAGGTATCATGGCCCTTTTTCCCGGCACTGACCGCCAGCTCGTAGCACCGTTTCATGTATTTCACATGCTTGTCATCCACAGGTGTTCCCCTCCCGGCAGGATTCATTAACGGCACAGAACCGGAACAGCGGATCGCCGTTATCCTCCGTCCCATACTGCATCATACCGCCCTTTTCCATGGCCCGGGCGGAGGCGATGTTCTCCCTGGCGCAGCCGCCGTGCACGCCGGAAAGCGCGTAGTCTTCAGCGGCAATCCGAAGCAGTTCCTTTACACATTGGGTCCCGTACCCCTGGTTCCGGTATTCTTCGTCCAGCAGGATGAAGATTTCAGGCTCCGCCGGATTGCGGCTGCCGTCCAGCCCGCACCAGCCCATGATCGTTTCGGGATGATCCTTCCGGCATACCGCGAGGCAAAGATGGCAAATACCGCCTTTTGCATTCCTTTCGTAATTCCCGCGCATATATGCGATGGCTTCGCGTGCTTCCGCATCTGAAAGCGGATGATGATCCGCGGGCCAGGTCCGGGCGACCTCGGGTAAATCCTCCTCTGTTACAAAATGGAGGATCAGGTTTTCAGTCTGATAATCCTTCATATCATTGTCCTTTCCAGTTTGCTTCCATTTCAGAACAGGAGCCATGAGAGGCCAAACAGCAGCAGGCTTACTGTCAGCGCCAACGCGGGAACCCAGGCGGCAATTGCGTATCCGAAGTTCAGGTTATGGATAAACTGGATCTTGCTGATATACCACAGGCCGTCCCGTTCCTCCAGTACCCCGGTGATTCTCACCGGGACGCGGCAGCCAATACGGTCCAGCCGGATCCGGCCCCGCGTGGCGAAATACAGGGCGCTGCCCGTTCGGGAAAGGGATGTCGTATCTACGTCCAGCGCCAGCTTTCCCCAGTATTTCCAGTCTCCCTGCAGCAGGCCTCTGGCACAATCCCGTCCATGAAAGATTTCTCCCGGGTTTGTTCCGAGGATCAGAATCTGTTCCGGCAGCATCACTTCATCAATGCAGGCGTCCGCCTGTTCAGGATCCCGCTTTTCATAACAGGCATTCATGCGCCTGAGGGGACGCAGGGCATTCTCCCGCAGTTCATCCGGCAGAACTTCACCGGGGATTTCCCTGGGAGAGACCTGTTCCCGGCGGCCTTCCAGCCAAATCCGGAAAAGAAGGTAAAGCAGGAGCAGCAGGAACAGAAGGCAGAGCCCCCCGATGATAAATCTTATCGTATCCATTCTTCTGCTCCTCCCGGCTGACCGCCCTTCCGTTTTTTGCGGCCCATCGCTGTTTATCTTTATTCTTTCCGTCCCTGAATGATCATGGAAAGGGGGAAACCGCTGTGATCGAGCGCGCCGAAAGCTCCGCCGATATCATGGTCGAATTCCTGCAGTCCGGTCACAACGATACCGTTGCCGCACATCCCCGTGATGATCTCTGACATGGGATGGGTATAATCGGTAAACGTCTTTGAATGATATTGTTTCTGTGTTATATAATACATTCCGCCGTTTCCGGTCCACTCATGCTCAAAATACGAATACACGCATTCCGCTTTGTGATCCGGATCATATGGTTCGTCGCCTTCCGCGGCAAGCATATTCCGGAGGGGATGTTCCTCATTGATCACGATGACAGCGCCCGGTTTCATGCATTTCGCAATAACCGCGAAAAAGCGGTTCAGGTCATCAAACCAGCAGAGCGCGCCGATGGTGATTATCACAACGTCAAACGTTTCCCTGTACCGGTCGTCAATATCGTATACATTCGCTGCCACGAACTCACAGGGCAGTCCCAGTTCCTTTGCTTTTTCATTGGCAAAGGCCACCTGGTTTTCGGCAATGTCAAAGCCGATACCTTTCTTTGCCCTGCCACTTTTGACCAGGGAAAGCAGTTCGCGCCCGTTGTTGCAGCAGAACTGGCCGATCACGGCGCCTTCCGCAGGGAGCTTTTTCAGCACGCTTTTTGTTTCTTCGTTGAAGAACGGATAATCTTCCTTCAGTATGCGCTCTGTGATGTCGGCGCCCCAGGAAGCATCCCGGTTGTCAAATGCTTCCTCCCACGCCGCTTTATTGCCTTCAATATACTTTTCCATAAGATCCTCCATCATTTCTTTCTGATCCGGATCAGAACAAAGTTTCGTCTTTTCATTCGTTCAGCCTGCTGTCCGCCAGCTGTTCAATGCCGGATTCCTTCTGATCAACCCCGGGATTCCGGTTCGTCATCACCGCGGCGATCCGTTTTGTCCGGGTGTTCATCTTCAGCATACACTGTCCGTTCTCCCCCCAGCCCTGTGAGACAAGAATGCCTTCTCCGCCTGTGAACACGCCAAGGCCTGTCCAGGGGAAATCCTTTACCGGCTTTGCCATTTCCCGTGCTGTTTCTGCCTGCAGGAATGTGCTTTCACCATGCAGCGCCCTGATAAACGCCTCTGCGATCATCAGGAGTTCCTTCGGTGTGCTCCACAGTCCGGATGCCGCCAGGTCCGGAACCCGGGGGAATTTTCCCGGAACGGGCAGTCCGCTGTCGTCATATCCAGTCGCCATCCTGTTTTCAAAACGGGCAATCCTTTCGGGGGATGCGAAAAATGTATTCTCCAGGCGCAGCGGATCAAACACCAGTTCCTGCGCAACGTCTTCAAAGGCTTTGCATGTCACCTCCTGCACCATCAGCTGCAGGACACAGAAACCGGCATCCGAGTATTCAAATGCTGTCCCAGGCTGTTTTTCCGACCGTGCCGGACGATTGTTGTACGCCGTCCTGCCGTCCAGGATATCGATCAGGCTGACTTCGGGATCTCCGCGGCGAAGACCGTAAAAGCCGTCGTCACCATCCATGATCCCGGCTGTATGGCACAGGAGGGCCCGGACAGCGGCATCGCTTTCCTTTTCCTCCAGTGTGAGCAGCTTCCACTGCCGGAGGTAATCATTGACCGGTTTGTCTATATCGATTACCTGCTTCCCGTGCAGCTTCATTATGCAAATGGCGGTCACAAACTTGGATATGGAGCACGCCGGGAAAATGGTCTGATCAGTTACAGCGATATGGTTTTCCTGATCCGCTTCACCGAAGTATTCCGCTGATTCTTTTCCCGCTGCGTTCATCCATGCGCAGCCGATTCCCGGGAACCGCTCCACGGTTTTCCGCTTTTCCCATTCTTCCCGGGTTATGGCGAAAGCATAGGAAATCGTGTTTTTCGGATCCGGGTATTCCTTCACCTTTTTCATGCCGTTGGCCAGGGCAGTGCGCCAGGAACCTTCGTTGGTATACTTCATGTAGGAATACAGCACGTTATACCCTGTGTTTGAAAATGCCCAGTCCCGGACAGCCCGGGCCGCTTCCTTCGCAAAGCCCCGGCGCCAGTATTTCCTATGGATATGATACCCGATTTCCGGGAGCATCTCCCCGTCGATGTTCTGCAGGGTCAGTCCGCAGTCCCCGATGAATTCCCCGGTTTCCTTCAGCACTACGGCCCACAGGCCAAATCCATACTGCGCGTAATTTTCCAGGTTCCAATCGATCCAGCGCCGGGTGCGGGCTTCGTCAAAGGGCGCGGGATAGTGAGCCATCGTCTCCGGATCGGACACGATTTCATAAAGGGCGTTAAAATCGTCCAGCGTGTATTCCCGCAGGAGCAGGCGTTCAGTTTCTATCATGTGATTCATCCTCGTTTCCAGAATGTCCAGTGGATGCCCTATCCATGCCCGGGCTTTTCATAAAACGGATCACCGCCGCCGGCCATGCGGGCGGCGCCCGGGGGTTTCATCCGATGATGATGCCGGGACCGGGCAAGGGCCGCCAGCCTTTCCTGCGGCGATGCCCATACCCTGCCGCTTCTTTTTGGGAATTAACAGCATTATACTTCAGGGAGCCGGATGCCGTAAAGATAACAGCATTCCCATATTATGTGCAGATTCCCATACTGCCGGTACGGGTTTCCGGAAAAAACAGGGCCGCAAAAACGAAAAACTCCCACGGGGTTCATATCACTCCGCGGGAGTCCGTTATGATCCGACGGCGATACGGAAGCTGATCCCGATCAGCCGTTGTTCATTTCCTTATCAATCGCTTCGCAGAATTCCGGAATTTCCCGTTTCAGGCGGGCAAAGCTGCCGTCCCGGTGCAGGAACATATGGTCCGAGCTGCCGGTCATCACGGTTTCATCCTTCTGGTTTTTCATTTCATATCCGATGGTCATTACCACGCCGTTGAAGGCTTTGACCGACAGGAAGACGCGGATTTCATCCCCGAAGGTGCAGGTGTGCTTATAATCACAGGAAAGCGACCGGACGGGGGAAATGATGCCCTTTGCCTCCATGGCGGCATACGGGAAACCCAGCCGGTCCATGAAGAGGATCCGCGCCTCCTCCATCCAGTGGATAAAGTTGGCATGGTGGACAACACCCATCATATCGGTTTCATAGTACTGCACTTTGCGGACATACGGTTCTTCCATGGCGATTCCTTTCCGGGCGGATCAGTATCCGGGCCCGTGTACTTTGATTTCCGGCAGGACTGCGTCGATATCCACAAAACCGACGCGCTGGTCCATCCGGTCGAGATAGACCGGAACCTCATCCGATTTGAGCAGGTCCATGACCTGGACATTCAGGTACCGGCTGTAGAACACGTGGACGGTACCGGTGGCGGGATCCGTATAGTGGCATTCCACGACCCAGGGATGGCGGCCGTTGTGAAAGCTGACGTTTTCCACGGCACTTTTGCCGGCGATTTTGGCCATGACAAAGTACCCGCCTTCATAAGCCCGGCGCAGCCTCGCACGGCGGTACAGGTCCATCCCCAGCAGGATGAGACCGACCAGAAGGAACGCGGCCCCCATTCCACCAAAGACATAGAGGAAGATTTCCGGGTCTTCCGGTTCATCGCCGACGCGGAAATACCAGAAGAGCAAGCCGAGCGAAAGGAACAGCAGCCCCATGGGGCCAAACACAAAACCGAGAATTCCCCGGACGGTCCAGCCATATTTCTTTTTACGGGTTTCCATCTGAAGAACCCCTCCCTTGTTCAATATAGTTCATCTGACTGATATACATCATATACTATGATTGAACAAAAGGAAACAGTAAAAATAGAAAAATAGCCGGTTTATTCAATACACATCCGCCGGATTATCCGATATAATTCCGGACAATGCCCATGATGCGGCGCATTTCAGCGATATCCGCGTCCACATTGCCGGTCTCCAGCGAGTGATTGCCGCCTTCCGTCACATACAGGGGAATCCCTGCTTTTTCGCACAGCCCGCGGATGAGCGGCGTATCCGCAATCGGATCGGCAGTGCCGTTGAAGGCGACTGCGTCCGTGAAGGATTCCCGGAAGGTGAATTCCACAGGCGTGAACAGGATATTCCGGCATGCAATCCGGTGCTGACGCGCATAGATGCCGGATACGATCGTTCCCAGGCTCTTGGAAACGAAGAGGATGCTGTCGTATTCCTCCCATTTCACACCGGAGAGGATTTCCTCCGCTTTGGCCAGCGCGGTGGAAACCACCTGGTCATCCGGCAGGCCGAAAAGCGTTCCGGAGTAAGTGACCGGGATGACCTCCCAGCCGTCCGCGGCCAGCATTTTCCAGCTGTAATACAGGAGGGGTTTGTCGCACGTGTATCCGATACCGGGGAAAAGGCAGGCGAGTTTCTTCATTGCGGATCACCATTCCATGACTGCCGGCGGGCCGGCGATTATGCGGGGAGCAGGGCCGGGAGGGAGATATGAAAATCGCTCATGCCGTAATCTTCACGGACGTGAGCGTTTTTCTTCCTGGAGTACACCTTTTTGCTTTCGACGGTTTTGGTGACGGGACTGAATTCCCACATCACGCGCCGCTTGCGGTTGAGCTCCTTCTGAGCCTTTTTGCTCAGCTTGTTCTTCGGGACAAACCCGGCCATACAATCATCTCCCTTCGATGGCACAGGAGGATTGTACCATTTCACGGGAGGATTGGCAACGGGCGGATGCAGGACCCGGGGTTTCGCAATCATGGGTTTTACGGTATAATGCCATTGACCATCCGGGGCATACCCCGGGAATTCGGAGGGGATTATATGAAAGCGGCGGTTGTATATTATTCCCGGTCGGGTATTACAAAAAAGATTGCAGAGAAGGTACAGGCAAAATTCAATGCCGATATGATTTTTGTGGAACCGGAGAAGGCTTACAAAAGCTTTCCGGGGGCCATTATCCGGGTGATTCGGGAAAAAGCGGGAAAGAAAAATCCTGCGCCGAAAGCGGCCCCGGCGGATTTCGGCGCCTATGACACGGTGTTCATCGGCTTCCCGGTGTGGGCGGCGACGATCCCGGATTTCCTGCAGGAATATATTCGCCGGGCGGACCTGGCCGGGAAACGGGTGATTCCGTTTGCCACGGCCGGCAACAACGGCCGGGAAGAATCCCTGTCAGCCCTGAAGGCGCTGCTGCCGGACAGCGAGATCACGGATTATTTCTACACCAGCATGAAGGAACCGGCCGACGCGGACGCCTGGCTGGAAGGGATCCGGGAATGACATACGAGGAAGCGCTGGAAAAGATCCGACCGGGAAAGTACCGCCATTTCAAGGGGAATGAGTATGAGGTGACCGGGATTGCCCGGCACTCCGAAACCGGGGAACCGATGGTGGTGTACCGCGCGCTGTACAGAGACGGCGGGCTGTGGGTGCGGCCGGCGGAAATGTGGAACGAGACGGTGACCCGGGACGGGAAAACATATCAAAGATTTACGAGGACAGAAGAAGCATGATCGGAAACATGAGGGACCTGGGCGGACTGCGGACCGTGGACGGAAGGAAAATCAAACCGGGGATGCTGATCCGCTCCGCCCATCTCGCCCAGGCGGAGGAACAGGATACGGAGCGTATTTCCGAGGTGATCGACCTGCGGACGCCGGCGGAACGGCAGGAATCGCCGGACCGGACATACGGATGTGAATATACACCGCTGCCTGTTTTTGAGGAAATCAACGAAGGAATCAGCCATGAGGAAAAGGCAAAGAACCGGGCGATTCCGAATATGGCAATCCTGTACGGGATGTTGATTGACCGGTATCCGGACGCTTTCCGGAGGATCCTGCTGCGGATTATGCAGCACGACTACTCCCGGGGCGCGATCCTGTGGCACTGCACGGAAGGGAAGGACCGCTGCGGGATTACGTCCGCGCTGGTGCTGGAAATGCTGGGGGTGGACCGGGAAACGATCCTGGAGGACTACCTGAAGACCAACCTGGTGAACATCCCGAAGGCGGCGGAAATCCATGACCGGCTGCTGGCTACCCATGGGAAGGAATTCGCCGACAACGTCTACCGGGCGTTCATCGCGGATGAGAGTTACCTGCGGTCCGCCTGGAACGCGATGGGCGACAACTTCATTACGGAAAAACTGGGAATCAGCCGGGAGGAAATTGACACCTTCCGGGATATAATCCTGGAAGGATAAAAACAGCGGGCAGGAGCGAATGCTCCTGCCCGCCGGCATTTCCGGACGCATTATTCCAGGGACAGCTCCTGCGCCCGGAGGATGATATCCTCCACCGTGCCTCCATCCGGGATGCCGGTACCCTTCCGCCGGGCGGCCTCAATCCCCGGAGGCGATGACTTCAATCTCCACCAAGCCGCCCTTCGGCAGGGAGGATACCTCCACGCAGGAACGGGCCGGTTTATGGTCACCGAAGTACCGGGCATAGATTTCATTGACAATTCCGAAATCCCCCATGTTCCGGATAAACACGGTGGTTTTTACCACATCGGTTTTTGCGAAGCCGGCTTCCGCCAGGATCGCGTCGATATTGGCCAGGGACTGCTCCGCCTGGGCGGCGATGCCTTCGGGCAGGGCACCGGTTTCCGGATCCAGCCCCAGCTGGCCTGAAGTCAGCAGCAGGTTTCCGGTGCGGATTGCCTGGGAATACGGGCCGACTGCCGCCGGTGCTTTTTCGGTATGAACAATATTCAGTGCCATGGTATTTCCTCCGATCGTTGATTTATCCCCGGACAAGGGCCGCATGGAATTCCGCGTTAATCTCACAGATCTCCTTAATTGATTATACTCCACAGACGAACATTCGTACAGGCGGGGTGCTATGGTGCATGCTTCGGCAGTCTGCAGGTACGCTTCATGGCGAACGCACCGGCGGTTTGCCGGTCCGGAATATGGCTGCCATTTTTCTTCTCCTTTACGGAATGAAGGGATGCGTTTTACCGCACCCCTTCGTATTCTTTTTCATGAATGTGGATTATTTCACCGCTTCGAACGCAGCGTCCAGGGCGGCGATCAGGTCCTTCACGTTTTCCGTGCCGATGGACAGGCGGATCGTGTTCGGCTTGATGCCCTGGTCCAGCAGTTCCTCATCGGTCAGCTGGCTGTGGGTGGTGGTGTAGGGATGGATGACCAGGCTCTTCACATCCGCCACATTGGCCAGCAGGGAGAAGATGGCCAGGTTATCGATGAACTTCTTGGCGGTTTCACTGTCGCCCTTTACTTCGAAGGTGAAGATGCTGCCGCCGCCGTTCGGGAAGTACTTCTTGTACAGCGCATGGCTGGGCTCACTCTCCAGGGACGGATGATGAACCGCCTCGACCTGCGGATGTTTGCTGAGGTAATCCACGATCTTCAGGGCATTCTCCACATGGCGCTCCACGCGCAGGGACAGGGTTTCCAGCCCCTGCAGGAACAGGAATGCATGGAAGGGGGACAGGGTGGAACCGGTATCCCGCAGGAGGATTGCGCGGATATAGGTGGCGAAGGCCGCGGGACCGACCGCATCATAGAAGCTGATGCCGTGATAGCTCGGGTTCGGATCACTGATCCACGGATACTTGCCGCTGGCTTTCCAGTTGAACTTACCGCCTTCCACGATCACGCCGCCGATGGCTGTGCCATGGCCGCCGATGAACTTGGTGGCGCTGTGGACCACGATATCCGCGCCCCAGTCCAGGGGACGGACGAGATAGGGCGTTGCGAAGGTGGAGTCCACCACCAGCGGGATGCCGTGGGCATGGGCGATCTTTGCCACTTCCTCAATATCCACGATATTGCTGTTGGGGTTGCCCAACATCTCGATGAAGATCGCCTTGGTGTTTTCCTTAATGGCGGCTTCGAAGGAACCTTCCTGCGCCGGATCCACGAAGGTGGTGGTGATGCCGGTGGTCAGCGGCAGGGTGTGCTCCAGTAGGTTGAAGGTGCCGCCGTAGATGGTCTTGGAGGCCACGATGTGCTCACCGGCCTTGGCCAGGGCCTGGAAGGTGTAGGTGATGGCCGCGGCGCCTGAGGCGACTGCCAGGGCGGCAGAGCCGTTTTCCAGCGCGGCGATGCGCTCTTCGAAGACGCCCTGGGTCGGGTTGGTCAGGCGGCCGTAGATGTTGCCGGCATCCCGCAGGCCGAAGCGGTCGGCGGCATGCTGGGCATTATGGAAAACATAGGAGGCAGTGGCATAAATCGGAACGGCGCGGGAATCGGTGGCCGGATCGGCCTGCTCCTGGCCGATGTGAAGCTGTTTGGTTTCGAAGGACCAGTTGGCGGAATTCTTAATATCAGACATGGGATTTCTCTCCTTTTACATTCATCTTATTTTTTCCGGCTCACCTGAACCGCGGGATGGTATTTCCGGGTTTTGCGCTCAGCGGCACATTCGGTTCCGGCTCAGCAGCACGGCGTTCAGTCGACATCGGCATCTCATGGCCGGGACCTCCTTTCGTTTCGGTGGCACTAACCTACCAGATAAATGGGCAATTGTCCAATACGAAGGATCAATGCGGAGATATAGATTAAAACTATAACTGTGGCCGGAAATATAATCCGGGGATTCATGGCAGGATCATTGGAGGGGACTTGACTTTGAGCACACTTTATGGTTTACCATGATCAAAGATAACCGCAGTACCCCGGCGGATAAGGACAGAACAGCAGGGAGGAACAGGCAGATGAAAACGGTCCATACGCCATACGGAAACGTGCGGGTGAAATATTCGCACGGTATGGGAGCGGAACGGATCAAGCCCGAATATGAAGATGTCGCAGCCCTGGCAAAGGAATACGGCGTGCCGCTGGATACCATCCGGAACGCTGTGGCGGAATACTGCACGGATTCCCGGGACTGAGGGAAGAAATCCAGAAGACCAAGAGGTGCAAGCATGTCCCGAACCAAGGATATGACGACCGGGAAACCGGTCGTCCTGATACTTGCCTTTGCCATTCCGATCCTGGCAGGCAACCTGATCCAGCAGTTATACAGCCTGGTTGATTCACTCATCGTCGGCCAGCTCCTGGGCGTTACAGCCCTGGCGGCGGTATCCGCGTCCGGATGGCTGGACTGGGCGGTACTCTCCATTCCCATGGGCCTGGCCCAGGGATTTTCCATCCAGGCGGCGCAGTATTTTGGTGCGAACCGGTCGGAAGAACTGCGCAGGACGGTAGGGCAGAGCATCCTGATCGCAGCGGCCATCACGGTGCTGCTGGAGATTGCCAGCCAGCTGCTTCTTTCCCCGGTGCTGGGATGGATGAATACCCCGGCGGAAACGTTTTCCCTGACGGAGGGATACCTCCGCATCATCTACGGCGGGCTGCCGGTTGTGATGGCGGTGAATGTGCTGAACGGTTTCCTGCACGCGCTGGGAAACAGCCGTACCCCGCTGGCCGCGCTGGCGGTTGCATCCGAGGTCAATATGGTGCTGGATTGGTTCTTTGTGGGGACCTGCCATATGGGGATCAACGGAGGGGCGTGCGCAACAGTCATCGCCCAGGTGATCTCGGCGCTGATCAGTTTCCGCGCAGTCCGCAGGCTGAATCTGCTCCACCCGGAACGGAAGGACCTCCGGCCGGACCGCCGGATGACGGTGAGGCTGATCCGCCTGGGAGTTCCCATCGCATTCCAGAATGTGATCATCGCGGTGGGCGGACTGATCCTGCAGGGGGTTGTGAACGGATTCGGCTTTATCTTTATGGCCGGATACAACGCGGCATCCCGGCTCCAGGGCCTGGTGGAGATGGCCGGGGCTTCCCTCGGGAACGCGGTCGGGACATTTGCCGGGCAAAACATCGGCGCCGGGAAAAAGGACCGGGTGCGCAAAGGCCTGCATTCCTCCGCACGGATCGGCACGGGTATGGCGCTGGTGATCGGCGGGATCATGGTACTGTTCGGGAAGCAGATCCTGAGCCTGTTCATCCGGGACGAGCAGGCACTCGCGGAACAGGTGCTCGCCTTCGGGTATCAGTTCCTCTGTGTGATGGCGGCCGGCCTGCCGATGCTGTACCTCCTGTTTGTTTACCGGTCCACGCTCCAGGGCCTCGGGAATACTTTCATTCCGATGATTTCCGGTTTCGTGGAGCTGGGAATGCGGGTTGGCTGCGCGCTG